>NZ_JAYMFF010000001.1:0-72830 GCF_035989245.1 Adlercreutzia wanghongyangiae
CCCGCGCTCGCGGCCACGTAGGCCGCCACGGCGCCGGCGCAACCGGAGCCGACGACGATGATGTCGAAATCTGGTTCAATGTCGGCCATGCAGGCCCTCCTTTTCCTTTCTTGTTACGTGAGGGGGCGTTCGCCCGCCGTCGGGCCATCCACTCCTAATGCGCTCCGACAGCCGCGATGATCTGGGGCACAACCTCGTGGAGGTCTCCCACCACACCATAGTCGGCTGCGCGAAAAATAGGGGCATCCTTGTTGGAATCCACGGCCACGACAACCTTAGAGTCCCTCATGCCGTAAACGTGTTGCAACTGACCGGACACGCCCATGGACAGATAGAGCTCAGGCTTGACGATGGCGCCCGTGATGCCAATGTAGCGATCTTTGGGCAGCAACTTACGCCCCTCGGCCACGTCGCGCGTGCACCCGACAGCACCGCCCAAACCGTCGGCCAGCTTCTGGGCCATGGCTACGTCCTCGGGCCCATCGATGCCCATGCCCACGCAGACGACGACCGATGCCTTCTCCAGGTCAACATCTCCCACGGGGAAGGGGCTCAGAGAACGACGGACAATGCGCCCGTCAACCTCGACAACGCGTTCTTCCACGGCGCTCTCCTGAGGCGCCGGCTCGGGCTCTACGATGCCGGGGGCGACAGTAGCCACGCACGGCAGAGGCGCCTCGCACACGTCCACCACGGCGCCTCCGAGCACGGTGCGCTCGGCGCGCAAGAAGGTCCCACGCAACTCCAGAGACGAGGCATCCGACACCATGGCGCATCCGAGGCGGCCGGCCACGTTCGCGGCCACCTCCCGGCCGGCGACCGTTGAAGAGGCGAGCAGCAACCCGCCGGCATCCTCTCCGACAATGGCGGCGATGGCGATGGCATAATCCTCGGGGCGCTCGGAACCCCCTTTGAGCACGATCACCTCATCAGCCCCAGCACCCGCCAGATCGCCGGCATCGCCGACGGCGAGGATGGACGAGGCTGCTCCGCTCCGGCGGGCCCAGGTCGCGAGCTCCGCGGCAGCGGCGGCGCTCTCGGCGAAAATGTACACCTTGGTCATTACAGCACCCCTTCCTTGCGCAGCGCTTCAGTCAGATTGTCGAGCCACCCCTCGTCCGCCGCGTCCCACTGGACGTTCTTGCGGTCCATGGCGTAGCCTCGCTCTTCGACTACCGATGCCAGGGGCGCTTGCGCCCCCGCGAGCTCGGCTGCGGAAATCTCCCGGCTGGGCTTCTTGGAGGCTTGCATGATCTGCCGCAGGCCCGGAATAGGGGCCTCGGCCGCCTCCGGCAGCACGGCGATCACGGCGGGCAGGGCAACCTCGACGACCTCGATGCCGGCGTCGGCCTGGCGTTCGGCCACCAGCTTGCCGTCCTCGAAGCTGACGCCCGACACTGCCGTGACGACAGGCCATCCCATAAGGGCGCCCATACGCGGCGCAGTTTGGCGCGAGAACTGATCAGAGGAACCGTCGGCGCAGATCACCAGCGCCACGTCACTCATTTCCCCGACGGCCGCGGCGAGCACTGCAGCGCTACGGGCCGAATCGGCCGTGCCGGCATCGGAATCGTTGACCCAGACCAACTCGTCAAGTCCCCGCGAGAGGGCATCCTTAACGGACTTTCCCACCCGATCGTCCCCGTAGCTCAATCCGATAAGCGACCCGCCCAGAGCCGCGGCCGCCTCGACGCCCGCCTGGATAGCATTGCGATCGTAGTCGGAAATCTTCATCTTGGCGCGAGACGTGTCCACGGAAAGGTCGGAAGCAATCTTCACGTCCGCCTCGTCCATAACCCACTTGTAGCAGGCAACGACGTTCGGCATCGTCTTTCTCCTTTCTTTCTTAGATTGGGTCGAGCCCACCTAAGCAGCCCGCAAAAGGGGCGGACCACCACGCCGCTAGACGCGTCCGCCCCTCCTGCACCCTCGAATTCCTACAGACCCATCAGTGCGGCCATGGAGCCGTAGTGGATCTCGTTAGTGATGTCCATGTGGGTGTAGTTCAGCTGATCGCCCATGTAGTGCCAAATATTCGGATCATGGTAGCCGATGCCGCCGAACAGCTTCATGCATTCGTAAGCCACGGGCACGAGCATTTCAGAGGCGACGACCTTAGTGGCCTCCGCCGTCTTGCGCCAGCGCTCGCCAACCTCCTCATCGTGATTGCGATAGTACTCGTCGTTGAGCATGGCGCAGTCGTAGATCAGCGCCTCGGCGGCGATAATGCTCATCTCCAGTTCGGCCAGCTTGTGCGATACGGCCGTCATAGACGTCAGCGGCTTGAAGTTGTGGGTGCGGGTCTTGCACCATTCAAGCGCCTTCTCGTAGAGGCCCTTGGCGCAGCCCAGGGCCTCGGCGGCGCAACCGTCGTACACCTGGTAGTAAACATCTCCCGAGCCCACGCCCGTCACGCCGGTCATCTCCTCGGGCACAAAGACATCTTTGAACACCATGGTGCCGCCATTGTTGCCGGCCATGCCGATCTTCTTATCGTTGGGGAGCACCTCGAACCCCTCCATGCCCTTCTCGAAGAAAGCATAGCGCGTGTTGCCCTCCTCGTCCGGGCCATAGCAATACACCACGTCGCCGATGTGGTTGGTAGCGTACAGCCGCGTGCCGTTCGCAATATAACCACCGTCGGTCTTGGTGAAGAACAACTTCGACTCGGTGCCATTTGCCTGGCCCGTCGGGGGTGTGGCGCCCGAGCCAAGAGCCGTCTCGCCAGCCAGCAGCGCCGGCAGGTACTTATCGCGAATGGGCGCATCCACGAAATGGGAGGCGGACACAAGCAGGATCTCAATCGAGAGGCCGAAGCCCGGACACACTTTGCATATCTCTTCGAAGATAATGCAGACCTCAACCTGACCTAGGCCGAGACCGCCCCACTCCTCGGGATAATTGGCGCCGAGAATGCCCAGCTCGGCAGCTTTCTTAAGAAGCTCGGGGGGATAGGTGTTGGTTTCCAGAATCTCAGGAACCAGCGGAGCCAGCTCGTTTTCGGCAAATTCGCGGACAGACTGGCGGAAAAGCTCTTGCTCTTCAGTGAAAATCATCGTAGATCCCCTTTCTTAGTACAGCTCATCGGCGAGGTCGATCATGTGCGCGATGCTCTCGAGCAGAAACTCGGTGGTCTGGTCCATGATGGCGCCAGCCACGGCGTCGGCGAAGTAGTGGTAAACGTGCACGTCGCTGTAACCCAAACCGCCGTGAAGCTTCATGCACTCACGGGTGACGTCGAAAGCAACCGTGGGCACATACGCCTTTGCCGCTTGCGACTTCAGATAAGCATCGGACAGGGTCTCGGCATGGCTGTAATCATCGGCGGCGTCGAAGACAAGCGAGCGACACGCCAGAATGGCGCACTTCATCTTGGCGATGCGCTGGGCCTGGGCCTGAATGGAAGCCACTGGCTTGAAGTCGAAGGTGCGGGTCTTGGCGTAGGCGACAGCCTGATCGAAGGCCCCCTCCATGGCACCCAGCGAGATGGCCGAGCAGACAAGCCAGATATTGTTGTAGAACTCACCTTCGCCTACTTCGCCATCGAGGACCATATCATCGGGGCAGAAGACGTCCTTGTACACACAGGTGCCGCCGCCAGAGCCCTTCATGCCGAATTTGATCTCATGAGCATCGTGGTTGAAGCCGGGCGCATCCCCGGGAATCGTGAAAATGCGCATATGACGGTCTTCGTCAAGAGCGTAAACCTGGTGAACGTCAACAGCAGCCGCGTTCGTTACAAAAAGCTTGGTGCCGTTGAGAAGGTAGCCCCCGTCCACCTTCTTTGCCATAACCTGCCATTCGGCCATATTCGTATGACCCTCAGGAGCCGTTACAGCGCCGTCGAAGACGAGTTCGCCAGACAGGCAGCCCGCCAGATACTTGTCGCGAATAGCCGGAACGTCCTGAATGCCCGGCAGTCCCGGAGCGACGCACATGAGAATAAGTCCGAGTGTGGGAGCAACCTTGGAAAGCTCCTCCGTCACGATGCACACCTCGGTCATGCCCATATCGCTTCCGCCGTACTCCTTCTTGACCATCAGGCCGAAGAAGCCCAGTTCACCCATACGACGATAGATATCGCCCGGAATGAACCCCTCGTTCTCGATGATATCGGCGATGCGAGGACGGATCTCGTTCTCTGCGAACTCACGTGCCGTTTGCTGCAAGAGCAGTTGTTCTTCGGTAAAGAGCATGTCTCCTCCTAAAGAGCGTGTTGAATAATGCATTCGAGTCAAGAGGCCGCGCCCGTTTCAAGGTCAAATATCCAAGGCGAGAATGCAGCAGCCTCTTATTCCCTACTGGACCTTGGCCCGATTGGTCAGCGGGAAGATAGCAACGATGCCGATAACCGCCAGCACGATGAAGGCGATGAACGCCGTCGTGTAGGATCCGCCGCCCAGATCGAAAAAGACGTTCATAACTGTGGGGCCGAGAGCCACGCCCGCGTAGCAGAAACCGCAGAGCGTACCCATCTTCTTCGCGTAATCCTTGCGCCCGAAAGCATCCATGACCGCGATACCCGGAGCAGTCATGCACATATCGTAGGCAGCGCCCACCAAGGCGGCCACGACATAGACCATGGGCAGGCTCACAGCGCCGATCATCATAATAACCATGGCCACGATAAGGAACGCAAAGCAGATGGCGATCATAACGCGGCTGCCCAGCTTGTCGAGCACGCGTCCAAAGGGGATCAGGCAAATTGCCGAGGCCGCAAGGGCCACCGAAAGCGCCGTGCCAGACAACTCCGGGAAGCCGAAGTCCCCCACGAGCAGCGGGATATTTGCGAGAATCGCATATCCCACCACGCCGACAATGAGCATCACGATGGCGAGCGCCCAGAACTTGCCCGTCTTGAGCATCTCCGAGTAGGACGGACCGGTCTCTTCTGCAGCGGAGGCCGCGCCTCCCTGCGACCCAGCTTCGTCGGCACCCATGGGGGCAACGCCAAGCTGATCGGGCGAACCCTTGTACAGGATAAAGCAGACAACCATGCCAACCACGCTAATAGCTGCAATAACCAGCAGCGAGGGGCGCCATCCCGTAACAAGGATCAGGGCGGCCACGGCGGTGGCGGCAACGATGCCCGCCACCGAGCCGAATGTGGAGGCGATGGACATGTAGGTTCCAGTATTCTTCTGGAACCACGCATTGCACACGGCATTAACGGCATTGTTGTTCAAGAGCGCGCAACCCGTGCCGAAAAGCACGCCAGCCAAATAGAGAAGCGGAATACCCTCGGCAAACGAGAAGACCGCCAGTCCAGCCGTGCAGAGAACGCCGCCGACAATAATGAGTTTCCGCAAACCGAGCTTCTCCGCTAGCTGGCCGTAGAAAAACATACTCACGATAGTGTTGCATGCGGCCACCAAGGTGATGGTGAGCATGAAAGCCGCACGAGAAATACCCCACTCCTCGGTAATCGGCGCTGCGTACAGCGAGAGGCTGTTCCATCCGATGCCGACCCAGATAACCTGCATAATGCAGATGGAGGCAAGAGCGAGATACGCATACCTCTTTGTGCCTTGGGACATCTTGGACCCTTTCTTGTTGAATTCTCCAGGGATTGCCAATCCCTCCGACAGGGGGTTAAGAACGTCCGGAACCCCTTCACCCCATAACGCCTGCGTCATTGCACTTGGCGCAGAAGCCATGCCCTGAAGACGGCGTCCCGTCTCGGCGCAGCTTTGACGTTTTTATAGGAAATACCCCTCCACCAGCGCAATGCTTGATTTTCCAATAGTTAAAAATCGAAAACTGATATAAGGCAAAACAATCCTCACCTTGGAGTTTTCCGTGACGGAGTGAGCCATATAATAGAAATAAATATCCGAGCATCAGTTTTTGTTTCCTCGGAAAGGGGTCCGCTTTGGCAGAAGACGACGCACGCTTCCTCGAAATTGTTTTCTCCCCTGAATTCGAGGCGCTTTGGCAGGCCATCGTCGACGAGCCCATCACCTACGGAGAGTTCTGCGCCATGGATATGCCCGCAGGCATAAGCCCGAGCAAACTATGGGACGCCTTCTCCCTCCTCAAACGCTGCATGGGGGAATCGAACGAAATAAGGCCCTGGTTCGTCAACGTGGGAAAAGACCTATGTTGGAGCTATACGCCAAAGAGCATCGAGAAGGACCTTTTCGATCTGTCATCGCTTCTCGCTCCCCGCTCCTACCTCAATCTTCACGTCAGCGCCAAGGGATTCTTCAACCCCGTTATCGCCGAGAATGTCATCGAAGAGATGGGATCGGTCGCTCGCCGCGACGGCATCCCCCTTACCGACGAGGTCATTCGAGAGCTGTGGCTTGGGCACCGGAAGCCACGCAGCAAGTACGAGCTCATTGTGCAGAACGCACGGAGCCTGCTCGCCAAAGTGCCCACCCTGGCGAAGAAAAACTACTCGATGCTTCTGGCAGACGATATCAATGCCGCTTTGGTTCACGGCGCCGAAGATGTACGACCCATTCGGTCCCTGCACTTCGACACCCAGTACTACGACATCGATCGTGTCAACGACGCAAACTTTGTCGAGAATTCCTACCGGTCGTGCCTCGCCATGGCCAACAGAGCAACCGAGCCGCGTGACGTCATCTTCGCCAGCATAGTTATGGCGGACGCTCTCTGGGATCTTTCTCCCTGGCCCTCCTGCAATGCCCTCACCGAATATCTCATGAGAATCGTCCTGGGAGAACGGTCGGGAATACCGGCACTCGCTTGCATCCCCCTTTCGAGCAAAGACTCGGCAGGCACCGACGGATTCTCGGAACTTCATGTGAAGGAGGCGAACAACACCCACGACCAGGGGCTGGACAGCACGTGGCTGTATGCCGGCCAGGTGAAGATTCTTCTTGCAGGGGCGAGAGACCTCCTCGGACGCCTTGAAGGAGCCGAAAACGAAGAGGCGCGGGTGCGCGTCAAAATAGAGGAGACCCCCTGGCTCAACTTCCGCCAAAAGGGCCTCCTCATCGCCCTGCGCAAGTCGCCGCAAAGCTATGCGCTCATCAAGGATTACGCCGAAGCCAACAAAGTCGCCTACGCGACCGCCCGGCAAGACCTGCTGGAACTAGAGGAGCACGGCCTGCTCATCAAGGAAAAGATGGAGAGGACGTTCGTCTACCGGCTCTCTCCCAGAACCCACTGGTGAGCATCAACGGTCTTTCAAGACACACGAAGGCCCGCGGGAGGGGGGATCCGCGGGCTTCGTGTTGTGGCGACAGCGAGACGAGGAGAAGCTTCGCCACTCGGTAAAACAAGAAGAGAGGAGGTGTCGCAAGTTCGGAATCGCTTCGGCGCTTCAGGCTTTCGCGCTCCGTACCTTCCGACGAAAGTTATAATAGGGTAACTTATTTACGCGGGCAAGATTGTTCACCCAGGTTTACATTTTCTTCATAATTGGAGAGCGCGGGCGCCGAGCATCCTTCCCCGGCCCCGTCATGCGGGCAACCGCTGACGAATTATCACGGGAAGATGGACGGTTATTTACGCGATGGTAACTAACGACCTCGCAAAGCCCCGCAGTCGGACCGAGCAGCCTATACTGCCATCAGCGAAACGGAAAAGAGCTGAAATCCTCCTTCCCTTTCCTTTCCTTCTTCTCTCTTTGGAAGCCGGGACTCCCCAATCCACCTGGCTTCCGCGAGGACGAGATCTCCCCAATCCGTTCTCGAACCCCTGACAAGGCGGCCTTCCCCGGGCCGCCTCTCTTTTTGCCTTCAAGCAGCCAGTCGCCACGAGCACTGCCGAGAGCAGACCGGTAGCCGCAATGTGCAGGCCCCGTCGCGGGACTCAGCCCTCCTCGGCCAGAATCTTCAAAGCGCGCTCGTAGCCGCCGGCGCCATAGCTGAGGCACTTGGAAACGCGGGCGATGGTGGTAGCCGAAGCCCCCGTTTCCGCCTCGATGGTCGCATAGGACTTCCCTGCCGACAGCAGGCGCGCCACCATGAGACGCTGAGACGTCTCGCGAATCTCGCGCACCGTGAACAAGTCTTCCAGAAGCGCGAACACGGCGTCGGGGTCATCGAGCGCCGCCAGCACCTTCAGCAAGTCTTCCACTTCGGTCGTGCGAATATCAGCCATCCCGTCGTCCTTTTTCGTCAGCCAGCTTCAAGAGATTGGTCCGAAACACTCGGACCGCTGCCATTGTACTCCAACACGGTAGAGCAACGAAGCAGCGCTTCCCCACCCCGCAAAACCATCGCATGGCGCAGCGACCGGCTGCGCCGCTGAAATCCACCCGGCATGTGCGATTCGCGAACCCGCGTCGGCGCCCACCGCCCCGCCTGGGCGCCTACCGTCGTGCCATGCGGCGGGCGTACACCACCGCGCTTGCGAATCCGATGAAGGCCACCGCAGCCGAAACAGCCATGGCCGCAGCAAAACCCTCGGCACTGGCCTGGGCCGCTGGCGCACCGGCGGCGGTAGCCGTCACCGACGCGGCGCTCATCACGCCGATGTAGGCGGCCGGCCCCAAGCAGGCCGACAGCTGCACGGCCATGGACATCAGCGACACGCCGTGCGCGTTCAGCTCGTCGGGCAGCCGGCGCAATCCAGCCGTCTGCGCCGGCGACAGCACCATGCCCGTACCCAGATAACCGAAGAAGATGCCCGCCGTGGCAACCGCCACCGACGCAGCCAGGGCCCCGGCGATGGTGACCGCCAAGCCCGCCACGGCAATACCAAGGCCCGCAGGCAGCAGCGGCCATTCGCCACGACGATCGAGCGCGCGACCCGCCAGCACCGCCGCCGTGGCATTCGCCAGCACAGGGGCCACCATCAGCACGCCGGCCGCGGAAGCCGAAAGCCCCGCCGCTTCCTCGAAGTACAGCGGGGCCATCACCGACAGCGAGAAATAGGTGGTCATGGTGATCATCACCAGAACAGCCGCCGGCCAGAACGAGCCATGGCGCAGCGGTTCCATAGACACCAGGGGCCGCGCCAGATGCAGCTGGCGGCGCGCGAACCAGCCCAGCGCCAGCGCCGCGCCGCCCAGGGCCGCCGCGCCCACGGGCGGATGCAGGGCAATCTCGGAAAGCCCCAGCGACAACAGGGTGACGCCCACCGCCACCAGCAGCGCCGAGACAACGTCGAAGCCCCCGCGGGTAGGCTCGCGCCTGTCGCGCACCACGAAGGCGCCGGCTGCCGTCAGCAGCAGCGCCGCCGCCAACGGCACCAGAAACACGCTGCGCCAACCCAGGCCGCTTACCATGAAGCCTGTCACAATGGGAGCAGTCGCCGGCCCCACGGTGATCATGGCCGAGCCGATGGCCAGGTACGTGCCCATGCGCTCGTGGGGCACGCGATCGACGATGACGTTCATCATCAGCGGAATGAACACGCCGGTGCCCAGCGCCTGCACCAGACGAGCCGCCAGCAGCACCGCGAAATCGGGGGCGATCAGACCGCCCAACGAACCGACGATGCTCAGTCCCGCAGCCATGAAGAACAGGGCGCGCATGGTCAGTCGTCGATACAGGTAGGCCATGCAGGTAACCACCACGGTCACGGCAATCATATAGCCCGTGACCAGCCACTGAGCCGTTACGGCGTCCACCGAGAAGTCGCCCATGATGGCCACCAGAGCCATATTCACCAGATTTTCGTTGAAGCCGGCCAGAAACCCGCAGCCGTAGAATACCGCCAGAAGCGGCGCCAGAGACGAATCGCGCATAACCTTCCTTGCCTCGCGTCCGAACCGTTCATCGCGGCGGAACCGGAGAGGCACGGCCGCAGGCAGCGTAGATACGGGACGCCCGCCAAGGGACGCCCGCCGCGTTCTGCTAGAAAAAGTGTAGCGCAAGGGCGTTCTTTTGGCTTGGAAATCGCAGTTTTGTGACCAAGAGGCGGGAAGGGAGCCACACCAGCAGGAACCGACCTGGGAAAACAGCGCCCCGACCCCGCATGATGCAGGGTCGGGGCGCTGCTTCCGTAACAAAACCGTCCAAACGAAGCCAATTCACGGGGTTGCGGCAGCCGCAGGTCGCTCTAAGCCGTCAGTTCAGCCCTCGGACCGCCTGACTCGGACGCAGACTCGCGGCTCGCCGCTTCCTGGGCCGTTCCGCCCTGAGACGCCGCGTCCTGACCGCGCTGGCGGCCACCGGATCCGCGGCCGTCCTGCGCATCGCCGCCCGGGGCGTTCGGCGCCTGCGCATCGCCGGAACCCGGCTGCTCGCCCTGAGTTCCATCGCCCTTCATGCCGCCTGCGCCGCCGCGGCCGCCCATGCCACCGGCGCCCCAGGTGTTGCTCGGCGTGGCGGAAGCCGTGAAATCGGTGGCCGTGCCGTCAACGGTCACCACGCCGGCATCGCCCTCGGCGAACTGCGATGCCGACACGAGCACGCACTGGAAGGCAACGGGCGTCGTGTAGTCGATCACGGTCGCTCCCGCGGCGTCGGCCACCGCCACCGTAGAGCCTGCCGACCCTTGAACCATGACCAGCGCGAAGGGCTGAGCGCCCTCGGTGAAGGACTCCGCCATGCCCGCCGAGCCGGCCAGCAGCACCGTGCCGCCCGTAACAGAGGCGCCGTACTCGTAATCGAGCGCGCTGTCGCCATTGCCGGAACTAGCACCCAGCAGCACTCCGCCGGTCACCTCAACATACCCGTTGGAGTCAACCGCGTCGCCTCCGGCCTGGATGGTCACCGCGCCGCCGTTGATCTGGATAAGGCAGTCCTCGCTGGCATTAGCTCCCATCGGACCGCCCGCGCCCCCGCGGCCGCCCTGGTCGGGCGCGCCGCCAAAGCCCTCATCGCCTTCGGGACGCTGGGGCATCTGCCCCTCTTCCATGCCTTCGGGCAGCTCGGGGCGCTCGCCGTCCTGGGGCATGTTCTGAGGGTCGAGATCTTCGGGAAGCTCGGGACGCTCGCCGTCCTGGGCACCGTCGAAGCCCTCGGGCGGCTCGGGCATTTGGCCGTCCTCGCCCGCGGGGGGCTGGAAGTTGTCACCAGACGCGGCATCGCCGCCCCGCACGCCGCGGTCGCCCTTGTCGCCTTGGGACTCGGCAGGCGCCTCGCCAGTGGCATCGCCGTCAGCGGCATCTTCGGTACCCGCAGCCCCCGCGGCATCCGCATCCGCGCCAGACGAACCGTCCGCAGCCGCAGCATCAGCCGTCTCATCGGAGCGCTCGGCCACAGCGGCGTTGATGCCGTCGTCGCTTGCCACGATGCTCAACGTGCCGTCGTTGATGATCACTTTCTCAGCTTCGATGCCCTCGTCGCAGCCCGTCACCGTCAGCTCGCCGCCGTCCATGGTGAAGCGCGTCTCGGGATTCATGCCCTTGCCACCCGCTTCCACGGTGAAGCTGCCCCCGGTCATGGCCGCCTCCACCTCGGAGCGCAGCGCATGGTCAGCCGCCGTCACCGCACCCGAGCCGCCGGTAATGCGCAGATACGTGGCCGCCTGCACGCCGTCATCCTGCACGTCCAGCGCGAACGTGCCGCCATCGATGGACACGAAACCGCGCGTGGGATCCTCGTCGTTGCTCGACTTCACGCCGTCGCCGCCCGCCGTCACAGCAAAGGCTCCGTCAGCGATCTTCACGCAGTCCTTGCCGCGCAGGCCATCTTCCACGGCGGTCACAGTAACGGTACCGCCCGTGATAACCAGGTCGTCCTTGGAGTTCACGCCGTGGCGATAGTTGCCCTCCACCGTCAGCGCACCGGTGCCGTTGATGGTCAGGTCGTCCTTGGAGAACAGCGCCGCGTTCGGCTCGTCCTCGCCCTCGGCCAGAGCATACTGCGCACCGTCGGCCAGGGTGTTCTGCGTGCCGTCGGCCAAGGTGACGAACACCTTGTCGGCCCGCTGCACCTCCAGCGCCGGCCCGGCGGCATTGCGAATGGTCGCGCCGGCCAGTACCACCTGCACCTTATCTTGGTCGGTAGCGTTCACCACCAGCGATCCGTCCGTCAACTCGCCCGACACCACATAGGTGCCCGCCGCGGAGATAGTCACCGTGGACCCGTCGGCCGTCGCGCCGTCGCCCTGCACCGAGGCGCCAGCCCCGTTCAACGTGATGGCCGTAGCCGCAGCCGCATCGTAGGAGGCGTCCTTGTCGCGATCGGTGTATTCGAAGTCCATCCCATCGATATCGATGAGCGCATCCCAGTCGATCGTCTCGGTCGTCGCGTTCTCGGCCGCACCATCACCGCCCGTCGCGGATTCATCGCCCGACTCATAGGTGCCGCCCGTGCAGCCCGTAAGCGCCAGCGTTGCCACCAGCGCCGACGTTGCCGCCCCGCGCGCCCACCGACGACGCCGCTGCGCCACCGCTTCCAAACTCTGCATCTTCATCATTCAAATCCTCCCAATAGTGTTTGCATTTTCATTCTATTCGGGAAAACCTCTCGAGGCGGTTCCCCGACACAGCGCTACAGCGTCTCGCGTCCTTGAGGGGTCATTCCCAGCGATATCTTCAGGTTGCCGTTCAGACAGCGCAGCTCATCGATCATCGCCTTCTCCAGCCCCGGCGCCCGCAGACGCAGCTGATAGGTCAGCTGGAACAGGCTGCCCATGTTCGTGGTGGTCACTTCCGTCAGCTCGGACTCGGCGGTGTAGCGCTCCAACACCTCATCGAACACGCCGTCGTATTCCAAGTCCTCGGGAATGGTGATGCGCAGCGTCTTGCCCGGCTCGCGGGGCTTGCCGAAGGGCGTCAGCACGAACAGCAGATTCACCACCGCCACCACCACGGTGAACACCACGGCCAGCACCAAAAAGCCCATACCCGTAGCCAGACCCACGGCCATGGCCAGAAACACGCTGCCGATGTCCTTCGCCGACCCGGGAATGGAGCGGAAGCGCACCAGGTTGAACACGCCCATAACGGCGATGCCCGCTCCCAGATTCCCGTTTACCAGCGTGATGACCATCTGCACGATCAGCGGCAGCAGAGCCAGAGTCACCACGAAGTTCTTCGAGTAGTTGTGGCGAAACATATACACCGCCGCACAGGCCATTCCCAGCACCACCGAGAAAAGGCAGCACAGCAGGAAATCGGCCGCAGAAACCGCCCCTACCAGGGAGTCGGCCGATCCGAACACCGAACTAAACGTTGATTCGAGCATAGCAATCCTTCCTTGTTGCACGTTTTCGCTAAGAAAATGGTCAGAAATTCGACTTTTGTGTCCAAAAAGCGGCCTTATGCGCCTCCCGCCCTACATTGAGCGAGCCATTTTGCCTCTATTTATCGAATGACGATATTCACTCGGGCTCCGATCAGGGCGCATGTGCACAAAAGTCGATCTTGTGACCAAAATCGGCTCGGTTCTGTGCGCAGAGGCCATGAGATACGCATTGCCGTACTTGGTGAACGAAGTCGGGTACACCTCGCTAGCCGAAAGCGCACGCACGAGCCAAGGCGGATACGGGCCGGCGCTCTTGACCTCCATGATGGACTCGGCTCCGTCGATGATGGGCGTCCAAGGCGCATCCGCCTCGTGGCAATCCAGATACTGCAAGCGATCGTCGAACGTCAAGCGCAAATCCGCGTCGAACGCCGCCTCCGCCCCCGGGCGCAGCCCCCACGCCTCACGATCGCAGGCAATGCCCATAGAGGGAACCAACGGCAGCCAGCGGTCCATGGCCGCGGTCAGCTCGCGGGCGATCTGGCGCGTCGCCGGCGCCAACCCAGCCGCCGCCTGGTTCGCGTCGGCCAAGGGCCAGCGCGTACAGGCCAGCTCGTAGGACAAGCCGCTTACGAACGCCAGGACCGCCGGCAGGCTCAACGCCAAGCGCCGCTTGTACACAATGCCCTTGAACTTCTTCTTAATGCCGAAGAACACGGGGAAGGCCGCCGCCTCCATGCCCGCAACCACGCAGGCGGCGCGCACTCGCGCCCGCACCTCGTCGTCGGCCAAGGGCAGTTCCCCGCGGTCGCGTCGCAGAGGCGCCGCACCGAAAGCGGCCAGCAGCGCCAGGCCGGGCCGCTCGCCATAGGCCCGCAGACGCAGCTTCTCTTTGTACAGGGGCTTCTCCACCGAACGGGCGATGGCGGCGCGCTCAGGCGTGTCCAGATACAAGCTGGTGATGCGCGTGCGCCCGTAAGCATCCACAGCCATGGCGCCCTCGTGGCCGGCGGCCTGCTCTACCGCCCACCGCTGGGCAGGCGTTATACGGTACTTCTTCTCGACGCGCTTGAATACGCTGTTGTACGCCATCATGTCTCTTCCCGTGCTGTGCGGCCCTCATGGCGGGCGCGAAACGCCACCGCCAAGCCACATCTCCATTTTTTGACGGCGGCCATCATAGGCATTGACCCTGAAAACTCACTGAAGCACCCGATTTCCTTTCAGGTTGCCTTCAGGCGTCGCGGTACAATGGCCCCAGCATAATTCGAGGTCGCAAAGGAGCGCGCCGTGCATATTCTGGTTGTTGAAGACGACGTCCGCCTAGCCGAGGCGCTATCGCGCATTCTGGAGGACAACGGCTACACGGTGGACATGGTGCACGATGGGCAAGCAGGCATCGATTACGGCACCGCGGGCATTTACGACGTCATCATCTTGGACGTGATGCTGCCCAAAGCCGACGGCTTCACCGTGGCCCAGAGCCTGCGCCGCGAACACGTGAGCACCCCCATCCTGCTGCTGACAGCCCGCGACGCTACCGCCGACAAGATCGCTGGGTTGGATTCCGGCGCCGACGACTACATGACCAAGCCCTTCTCGCCCGCCGAGCTGATGGCGCACCTGCGCGCCCTCACGCGGCGCCAGGGCGACGTGGTGTTCGAGACCATCACCGCGGGCGACCTGACGCTCGATCTGGAAAGCCTCGATCTTTCCTGCGGCGATGCCACCATCAGCCTCAGCCAGAAGGAATTCGCCATCGCCCGCATCCTGCTGGGCTCGCCGGGCGCCGTGGTGTCGAAGGACGCCCTCATCGCCCGCGCCTGGGGCCCCGACTCCACCGCCAGCGGCAACAACGCCGAGGCCTACATCTCGTTTCTGCGGAAGAAGATGGACCACCTGGGATCCACGGCGCGCATCGAGACCATCCGCTCGGTGGGCTACCGGTTCGTGGAAGGCCCCGACACCGAGCCATCGGCGAAAAGCAACGCGCGGAAGGGCGCCTAGCCATCTATGGGAGCCTCGTTTCTCGCCCACGCGGCGCACCGTCTCCGCAGGACTCTGGGAGTGCCCCCGGATGCCGACCCGGGCGCCTCGCCCCTGCTGCGCAAGCTGCGCCTGAAGTTCATCGCCGTGAACATGGGCCTGGCCGCCTTGGTGCTGACCTCCTCGTTCGCCACCGTGTGCTATGTGAGCTACCGCGGCGACACCGACGAGATCTACCGCACGTTGATACAGACCGCCGAGCGGGCGGCAGTGCAGCCTCAGCTAGTGCCCAACCATGGGCCGCTTTCGCCGGAGGGCGACCCCGGCCTCGGAAACAACGCCGACCCTGGTCGCACCCTCGAATCGCAGCGCACCATTGGCGGGGCCGATCGGGAAGAGGATGCCGCCGAGGCCGCCGAGAACGAGGAGTCGTTCGCGCCGCCGGAGATCGGCGGCCCCCACGGGCGCCGAGATGCGGCGCTGCCCGTGGCCGTGTACTACGACGAGAACGGCACCGTGGCGCATATCGCCGACCAGTCGAGTGCCTCAGTGAGCATGGATGTGCTGGCCGAGGCGATTGCCACGCTGCGCCATACGGAAGACCCCTACGGCTACCTGCCCGAATGCGGCCTACTGTACGCCAAGCACGCCATGGGGCCCGGCCTGGTGGTGGCGTTCGCCGATGCCGCCGAGGCCAATGCGTGGCAGTCGCTGGCCTGGGCGCTCGCCGGCGTGGGCCTGGGGGCCCTGGCCCTGCTGCTGGCGCTGAACGTGCTGTTCTCCCGCTGGGCTTTGGGGCCCGTGCAGCGGGCGTGGTCGCAGCAGCAGCAGTTCATCGCCGATGCGTCTCACGAGCTGAAAACCCCGTTGACGGTGATTCTGGCCAACAACGCCATCCTGCGCCAGCGCGGCGATGAGACCATCGCCAGCCAGGGGCAGTGGATCGAGAGCACTCAGATGGAAGCCGAGCGCATGCAGGCCCTCGTCACCGACATGCTGGATCTGGCCCGTCCCGCGCCGGCGGGCACCCAGCGCGACACCGTGGACGCCATCGACTTCAGCCGCCTGGTGGAAGGCGAGGCGCTCACCTTCGAGTCGGTGGCCTTCGAGAAGGACATCGCCTGGGAAACCGCCGTGGCCGAGAACATCGCAGTGCGCGGCGACACGCGGCGGCTGCAGCGGCTGGTAGCGGCCCTGCTGGACAACGCCTGCAAGTACACCGATCCCGGCGGTCGCGTGACCGTGCGCCTTGGCGCCGCCGAACATGCCGCGGTGCTAACCGTGAACAACACCGGAACGCCCATCGACGCCGCCGATCTGCCCCACCTGTTCGACCGCTTCTACCGCGCCGATAAGGCGCGCACGCGAGCAGCGGAAACGCCGAACAGCAGCGGCAGCGCCGAGGCCGCCTCGTTGGCGACCCCGAGTACCCCCGGCGGCTACGGCCTGGGGCTCGCCATCGCCCAGGACATCGCTCGCGCCCACAAGGGCATCCTCACCGCCGCGAGCACCCCCGCTACCGGCACCACCTTCACCCTGAAACTGCCCCTGGCGTAAAAGAGCCCCCTGGACGTTGAAGAGGATAGAGTCCAGGGGGCAGGGCAGGTCAGCCGCCGGTTACACAGGGAGAAAGCGGCGTTCTACCTCTCGAAAATATCACCGTTGAACGTTTGGCGGAACGTATCGAGAATCTGGTGCGGGTTGTCCGCCAAGCTCACCGCGCGTGGCGTCATGGCATAGCGGTGTCGTTGCCCCTCGGCCAGCCACCGAAGGGGCACCTCGTCGAGCAACGCGATCGCACCAGCCGGACAGATGTCTTGGCAGCTGCCGCATTTCACGCAATCGCCAGGCGCATGGGTCACTCCCAGGGTGCCGTCGGCGTCGTCGAACTTCACGATGGCCCCCGTCGGGCAGAAGGTGGCGCACATACGGCACGACACGCACCGCGCCCCATCGATGACCACTGCGCCCCACAGCCGGCTTTCCAGCACGCCCTCGGCAGGCGATCCCAGCTGGGCCAACGCGTCAAGCAGTCGCTCGCGCCGATCGGGAAGGAAGTGCGGCAACGTGCCGTCTTTCATAACATGGGGCAATCTTTCGGTCGCGGAATACGACGGCACCTCGCCGTCCGTCGCAGCGGCTTGCATCAAAGCGGCCGGCGCGCAGCCCACCGCCTCGTTGACGACTGCATCGAGGAGCGCCGAATCGGACGGGCAATCGGCAACGACGATGTCGAGATCACCACCCCACGCGCCCAGCAGGCGGCGCGCTGTTTCCGCCACCAACTCGGCCGTATCGCGGCCATGCCGCTGCGCGCACCGTTCGCACGGGCCGCAGAGCACCGTCGCCTGCTGCACCCCCTCGGCGGCTAATGTTACCAGCAGCGACTCGTCCACCCGCCCCGCACACACCACCGGCACCACCGCGTCGCCACCCGCCGCATCGCCCAGCGCCTCTCGCGCCGGATGGCAGGCGACGACCACTGTGCGCCCGCCGCGCGACGCACGCGCCGCGCGCAGACACGCGGCCTTCAACTCGGCATCGCTCGGGTTCAGCGCCTCCAAAGCGCACGTGGGGCACACGGTGGCACAAGTGCCGCAGCCCACGCATCGGTCCGCGTCGATGATCAGTTCGCCATCTTCGAGGCAAATGCATCCCGACGTGCAGGCCGCAGCGCACTTCAGGCAATCCACATTGCGATTGCGCACTTTCGCGCAACGTTCGCGATGCACACGTACCGCCGCGCTGTCCACGGCTTGGAAGGCGGCACCCACATGACGGTGCGCCGCCGCATCAATTCTCTCAACCATAGTTGCTCCTCTTCAAAGCCGGCGGAACCTCTCCCAAAATCCCGCCGTCTTACAACTTGGACAAACCTTTCCCGCACCTTCCCAAGATCCTTCGACTTCGCGCTTCGCTCAGGATGGCACAGGATGCTTTACCGCCGGGCTCCGGTACCCGCGACCGCCGACCTCTGCGCGCCCCTCGGAGAACGCGGCTGGTAAGAAGTAGATTCCACTTCAGCAGCAGCGATGCCGGAGACGTACCGAAATGCGTGCGTCATCCCCTCTACTTCTTTTGCCGCGCTCGCAGAGGGAAAAGCGCGCAGCGGGCGGCGGTCGCGGGTACTGGAGCCCGAAAGCCGACCAGCCCCTAGTCCAGCTTCGGCTCCAAATCGTCCATGACGGGCTCGGGAATCTCCACCACCGTCTTTCCCGCCTTCTTGCCCACGAATACCGGCATGGTAATGGCCTTCGCGGGACACGCGTCCACGCAGTTGCGGCAGCGCGTGCAGTCGGCCATGGTGCGCAGGCCGAATTCCGGATGGCGAATGTTGATGTCGGCCTCGCACGCCTCGGCGCAGCGACTGCACGAAGTGGCATGAGCGGTCTCCAGGCACTTCTCGTCGTTTATAACGGGCACGAAGGTGCGCGAGAAACGACCCACCAGGTTCATCAGAGCCGACAGCGGGCAGAAGTTGCTGCACCATTTGCGCAGCACCACCAACTCCACGATAAGCAGAACCGGAATGAGCACCAACCCGATAGTGGCATCGCCGTGAGCGAAGGCACGCCACACCACCAACACGGTGGCGAAGGTGAGACCCACCGGGCACACCAGGCAGAACACCGGGAACCCGAACACAGCCGTGGAAAGCAGGGCGCCGCCCAGCACCGCATGACGCGAATCCAACTTGCCGTGGTGCACGGGCTGGCATTTCCCGCAAGCCCCGCAAGTATGGCCGGCCTTAGCTGCCTTCAACCCCTCAAGCTCCTGCTTGGACACCGCTTTGATCGCCGTGTTCTTCTGCTCCGCCAGCGCTCGGCGCTTGGCCGGCGAGCGGAAGAAGTCGCGCACGCGATCGATGAGCATAGTGGGACACACCCACGAGCAGAAGGCGCGACCGAACAGCAGCACCAGCGCCGCCACAATCAGCAGCGACACCACCGCGCGCGGAATCATGGTCTTCGTGGCAATCATGGTTCCCAGCGCGCCCAACGGGCACAGCAGCGAGAACGTATCCCAGCCGAAACCCGACAACGTGCCCGCACTCACTCCGGCCACCAGGCCAGCGGAAAGCCCCACGAACACCACGGCGCCCACCGCCGTGCGCAAGGTGCGGGTCCTCAACTTCTTTTCTTTGGTCTTCTCAGCCATGAATCCCCCTAAACCTCAACGGGACGCACCACAATGGCACGCTCGGTCGACTTGATGGAACCCGACGACAACGACAGGCACACGGCCTGGCAGGCGCCACAGCCGTTGCACTTGTCCTCCACGACATAGGGAATGGGGTTGGCGCCTCCCTCGTCCTGAAGCTCGATGGCACCGTATTTGCAGGCGTCATAGCAGTCGCGGCACCCGGTGAGGCGATAGGCCAGGCAGGTGCGCGGGTCGATCTGCGCCGTGCCGATGATCACATTGCCGGTCTCGGCCGTCTCGGGATCGCCCACGACGGCATCCGCCGGCAGGGCCAGAGCCTCCGTGGGACACACTTCCACGCACAGCGGCACGCCGCCGTTTTCCTCGGAGCAGAAGTCGCAGTAATTCCCCGTGTTGAAATCGAGCATGGGGCTGCGCATGCCCAGCAAGCCGTCCTCGATCTTCGCTGGCACGATAGCCTGGCGCGGGCACGCCTCATAGCAGCGCTCGCAGCGAATACACGCGCTCACCAAATGGGCCTCGTCCGCACCTCCCGGCGGTCTGTTCAGCGGATTATGGCCCGCATAGCGCAAACCGCCCAAGCCCATCAGGGCCACCGTGGAACCCACGCCGATGAGCAGGCCGCGCCGCGTAATGCCGCCGTGTGGCTCACGTTTGGCTTCGGCCGCTTCCGCGACGAAAGCAACTTCAGCCGCCATCTCAGGGGCTGCCCCGGCTGCCGCTTCGGGGGCAACCGTGGAAGCCGGCGCACCCACCTCTTTCATCTCCTTTGACATTGATTCCTCCTCTTCAAGAATCCTCTGAGAGTTCGCTCCTCTTCGAGCGCTTTCGGAGAAAAAGCTCGAAGAGAGGCAACCATCCCAGTCGCGCCAACAGTCGCGCCCCAAACCCGCGAATTGCTTTCAAAATCACGGGTAGCGTAGTTTCCGGCGCGATTTTTCGTCTCCCGTGCTTTCAAAATGACGGGTAGCGTAGTTTCGGGGTACGCTACCCGTCATTTTGAAAGCAATTCGCCCCATCGGCATTAAACGAAGCGGGCTTTTGCGTTGCCTGCGGGGCTTGCCATTAGAACAGCCCGCTTCGCCATCATGCTTCTTGGGGAAGACGCACCGACCGACCAGAGACGGCGCGTCCCCCCACGTTTACGTTAGTTCAGCGCCCACTGGAACTGAATCAGCGCGTTCACAGCCACTTCGTACAGCAGCACGCGCCACACGAGCGTGCCCGCCACGGCGCACACCAGGCCGATGGCGGCCACCACCAGCACGCGCTCGGCGGGAATCTTGCCCACCATCACCAGCGCGGCCAGCACCGCCGGCGCCACGCAGCCGATGCCCATCACGCCTAGCCAGAAGGCCAGAGCATGCTCGCCCGCCATGATAGCGGCGGTCACCTGCTCGGCCTGGCGCATGGCCACATCGGGCAGAGTGGGATCGAAGTAGTACTCCATCTCGGTGTAGTGGCCGCCCATGCCGGAGATCATCACCGCGTAAGCCAGCGAAACCACCGCGCAGACCACTGCGCCCACCAGGGCCACCGTAGCCGACAGCTTCACGGCATCGTCGCACTTCACCGCCGCAGCGATGACCAGCGCGCCGAAACCACCCAGCAGCACCGTGGTCACAATGTAGTAGACCGGCAACAGCAGGGTGTCCCACACGGGAATGGCGGCCATCAGGTAGCTTTCGCCCGTCGCGAAGGGCAGCGCCACCGACACCACGATGGCCATCACGGCGCACCATTTGGGGGCGACGCCCTCCTCGGAACGGCGCATCATCAGGAAATACAGCACCACAGCCAGGGCGAACACAATCACGGCGATCAGCTCGATGGTGATGCCCGAGGTAATGTGGCCGAAGCCGTTCAGCATGCGCAGCGGGTGCTGCAGATGGAAGAACACCGCCAGGCCGCCCACGGCCAGAGCCACGATGGCGCTGGCGCAGGAAGCCAGCTGCATGGCCTTACCGCGTCCCGCCAGGGTCAGAATGCCCTGTACGAGAAAGACGCCGCTGGCCAGGCAGTTAAAGAAGGTGAAGAGAATCAAAGGCCATTGGATTTCCATGCGTGGTTACTCCCTCCACTTTCGGCCCTCGCGCAACAAGTACATCAGCTTCGGCTCGTTGCCCTTGTCGGTGAGGTGGTGAATATCGTTCTCGGTGAAGGCCTCGACGTAGTCCTTCAGCTTCACGCGCGTCTTGGTCATGTCGTCGTACTGGCAGCCCGGGCTGTCGGGATGCGCCGGGCCCTCGAAGTTCTCGACGCCGTTGTCCAGATCGCCGAAGAAGCGGGCGCGGGCGCCGCACTGGGCCACACACTGGGGCAGCTCACCTTGGCTGGTGCGCTGCTCGCACAAGGTGCACTTCTCCACGACGCGCTCGGTCTGGTTCAGGTAACGCACGCCGTAGGGGCAGGCCATGGCGCAGAACTGGCAGCCGATGCACTTGTCCTTGTCAATCTGAATGGTGCCGTCCTCGGCCACGTGCGAAGCCTCGGTGGGGCACACGCGCACACACTCGGGATTCGAGCAATGCTGGCACTGCACCGGGAGGAAGTACATCTCCACATCCGGGTAGGTGCCGCTGCCGCCCTCGATGGGGTGAGGCCCCACGCGCAGGGTCTTGATCCAGAAGTTGCCCACGTCCACGCCGTTGATGGCCTTGCACGCCACGGTGCAGGCGAGGCATCCCGTGCAGCGGTTCAAATCGGTGATGATCGCGTAATTCGCCATTGCTTCCTCCTTTCTATTCCTTCACGAGGCTGATGGTCTGCAGGCCCTTGGCATCGGCACTCGCGTAGGTGAGCTCCACCTTCGAGTCGTCCAGACGCGGGTCGTTGGCCAGCCATTCCTTCAGACGCGGGTCGTTGGCGTTCGTGATGGCCTCGTTGCCCCACGGATCGCACGGCACCGGGTTGCCGAACGGCGAGTTCTCCTCGGTAGCCTTGTACACCACCATCGGGTTGCCGCGCAGCTGCGAGGCGCCGCAGATCCAGCACTGGGCATACTTGTCCATGGTACAGTTGATGCCGACCAGCTCGAAGCCGTGGGCGGCGTGATCCATCTCGGGATACCACCAGGCGTGGTTGGCGTTGGTGGTGCCTTCCTTGATGCCGTAGTACAGGTCGGCCACCTCGCGGATGGCGCCCCACGGAGTGCGCACCCACACCCAGTCGCCCTGCTCGATGCCCAGGCGCGCGGCGTCGTTCGGGTTCATCTCGAAACGCGGCGACGGCCACAGCTCGCGGCACCAGGGCAGCTGACGGTGCTCGGAGTGGAAGTACACAGGCTGACGGGCGCCGGAGGTGCAGATGAAAGTGGCCTCCGGGTTCTCCTTCACGGCCTGCTTGTAGGCTTCCAGGTTGTCGGTAGTGCCGTTGTCGGTGGCCTGGCCGGTGCCCACGCCCTCGATAAGGTGGTAGGGCTTGTTCAGGTAGTTGTCGCTGTTGTAGCTGGCGCCGTCCACCAGATTGGCGTCGTACCACTCGGGCGCCTGAACGCGGGAGTTCTTCGGCTCGAACCAGTGCGGGAACTTGTCGATATCGGGAATGTCGCCGGCGTAGGCCGCACGATCGGGCGAGCACACCTCGGCGAAGGTCTTCGTCTCGTCGCCGATGTAGGACTCGCAGATGGTCGACCAGATCTCCACCTTGCCGGTGGGGGTGCCGAAGGCGCACTTCTCATCCACGGCGGCGTACAGGTTGTAGCCGGCCTGCTGGCGACGGTAGCCCATCTCCCAGCGACGGTAGGTGCCCCAGCGCTCGGGGTGCCACTTGCGGCAGTCGAACCAGCCCTCTTCCTGGAACTTCGCCGCGTACTGCGGGAAATCGGGACCCTCGGGGAACTCCTCGGTCTTCCACCAGTCGGTGGCGTCCTTCAGCACGCGGTACTCCTGCTCGTCGTAGCCCACGGTACCGCCGGCCTGCACGAAGTCGTGGTAGTCCAGGTTCAGCCACTCGTCGTACTCGGGGTCGCGGTCGTTGAACGGCACGCCCATGGACTTGTGCAGGCACACCACGAAGGTGGGGTCGAACACCACATCGCCAATGGGCTCCACGCAGCGCTGGCCCGCGCCGAAAATGCCGCCGGCGCCCTGGGACACACGACCGGTGTTAGTCTCCAGCCAGTGAGTGCAGGGGAAGACGTAGTCGGCGGTGCCGTTGTTCGGGCAGGACCACAGGTTGATGTCCACCCAGAAGTCCAGCTGCGTCAGCGCGTCCCACGCCTCCAGCAGGTTCGACTGGTTCATGAAGTCGCCAGACATGCAGATACCGCCGTACAGCTTGTAGGGCGAATTCACCTCGCGGATGGCGTCCCAGATAGAGCTGGCGTCGGTCCAGGAGTTCCAGAAACGCAGCAGCGGGAAGCGCTCGGCGGAAATCTGATCCTCGTTGGCCTCGAAGGGCGTCTTCACGCCGGGAAAGGCGCGGGAACCCTTGTAGTCGCCGCCCTTGCGCATGGCGATGATGCGGGCCTCCTCATCGGTGGGGATGTGGTTGCCGTAGCGCTCCATCAGCGGCGAGTTCTCGTCCTGCAGGTACTTCACGAAGTTCTGGATCAGCGGGATCTGCTGCTCGATGGTCAGGTCGCGCGGGGTGTCGCCCAGCTCCATGGAGCCGATGCCCTCGCGAATGCCCCAGTCCACCGGATCGTGGTCGCTCACGATCATGTTGGCGCGGCCGCAGCAGCCGTCTACCTGGGCCTTGGAGGAGCCGCGGTTGCCGGCCGGCTCGTCGGAGTTGCCGGTCAGGCAGGCGATCAGCTGCAGGGCGCGGGTATTCTGCACCGCGTGGCCCGTCTGATCGGGAGCCAGCTGGTAGTGAATGCCGCCGTTGCCGTGAAGCGGGTTCAGGCGCGTGGTGTAGATGCGCACGGCCTCCTCGATCTTATCGGCGGGCACCTCGGTCACCTGGGACACGTAGTCGAGCGTGTACTCCTCCAGGTTGTGCTCCCACTCCTGCCACACCGACTTGGCCTCGATCATGCGGCCATCGGCCAGCTTCACCTGCACACCGTCGGGCCACAGCTCTGGGTCCTTCGGCAGGCCCTTGGGGTTGCTCTTCGCGCCCTTGGCGTTGTCCGCGCCCGTCCAGTAGGCGTCGTAGGCCGGGTCGGCCGGGTCGGCGAACTTGGAGGGGTCGGGCAGCCAGGCATCGGCGATGATGGGCTTGTAGGGGTGCTCGATCCAGGTGCCGGTGGTCGGGATCTTGTGCTTCTCGCCCTCCCACTGGCAGGCCTCGGCGTCCCAGTAGGTCGGCTTCTCGTTGGCCGCGTCCCAGCAGATGAAGCGGCGGTAGGAGTACTGCTCCGGCGCCGGCTCCCACCACTGCGACACCCACTCGCGGTCCAGATCGGCCTCGGTGAGCAAGCGGCTGGTCATGTGAATGCCGCCGTTCATCTCCAGGAAGTAGCCCTTGTAGGTCTTGCCGTCGGCCTCGGGGTTGTACAGGAAGGGGCCGTTGGACCAGCGCTTCACGAAGTTCTTGTCGTAGGCGTCGTTGTCCACGATCCACTTCAGCCAGCCCAGCGACAAGCATAGGTCGGTGCCGACGCGGATGGGCAGCCACAGGTCGGCCTCCTTGCCGAGCGGGCTCATGCGCGGGTCGACCAGAATGTGCTTGTAGGCGCGCTGCGAGCAGTCAACCACGGTACGGTTCGTGGAGTCGTAGTTCGAATACTCCGACGCGGTACCCCACTGCACGTACACGATGGGGCCCTGCTCCACCTCCATCCACGGCGAGCCCTTCTCGTCGGTCAGAACGCCGCCGAAGTGACGCGGACCCTTGCAGATCTCGTAGGCGGAATGGAAGTTATGGGTGCCGAACACCGACTTCAAGGTGCCGTAGGGCGGCTGGGCCCACACGCGAGACGTGCCGCCCATAGAAAAGATCGACTTGCCGCCGTACTTCTCGATCAGCTCGTTGAACTTGGCACCGATCTCGTCCATGGCCTCGGCGAAGTTCACGCGCACCCAACCCGGATCGTCCTCGCCCTTGGGATTGGTGCGCTTCATGGTGTAGCGCAGGCGGTCGGGGTGATACAGCGCCAGCATAGACGCCTGCGACTTCGCGCAGCAATGCCCGCGGCTGTGCGCATTGGACTCGTCACCTTCCACCTTGATGACCTTGTTGTCCTGCACGGTGACCCACACACCGCATTCGCACTTGCCGCATGCGCGGCAGCAGGAACGGATGCGCTTGACCTCGCCAGCTGATTCGTCGACGCCCTCGGCCAGAGCCGCCGACGGCACGGCGGCGAAGCTCAACGTGCTCGCAGCGCCCGTCACGGCAGCCGCCTTCAGGAAACTGCGACGAGTCAGTGAAAGTTTAGCCATGGGTCCTCCTCTCTCTTACTTGCTTGATTTCCAGCAAAGCGCCGGTGGCGACCGGATCGGCCCCGGGAACCATGGAGGGGAACGGAACGACCGCGATCGTCCGGCACACCACCGATGCTTTGCTGCCCAACGAAGCGAAATGATACGGAGCCGATCTGTTTCGCAATCATAAGAGGAGGGGGATTGTGAGTCGTCGAATCATCCCCCTTGCTCATCTTGACGGGATGATTTCCCTGCTTGAGGCCTTTCTATACTGGAAAACGAAGAGGATAGAAAGGAGAACCCGATGGCAAAACCCCATCCCTCTATGGCGCTTATGCTGGATTTGGACGAGCGGCTCGTTACCCACGACCTGCGTCTGGAAATCGACCGCTGCTACTCTTACTTGGGAACGCCGGTGGTACGCACGCACGCGACGGCTTCCGGGGAAGTGGAGAACACGTTGGTGATGACGGTGCGCGTAGGGGCGCGAGAATATCTGGACAGCACCGCGGAAGGCGCCGACGAGCTGTGGAACGACTACATCGAGCACTGGCTGCTGAACCAAGTGCACGCCGTGGAGAACCAGATGAAGATCTTCAACCGCCGCCAGCGCGAGGAGAAGCGCGACGAGCTGATGTTCACCTGGCTGGCCATAAGCTTGCAGGGCGGGCGCCTGACGGTGCGTCTGCGCCTCGATTCCACCTGCGGCATTAATCCGGCCGACAGCGTGTGGGTGTCGCGCGTGCGCACCGCCCTGAACGAGGGGCGCCTCGGCAGCGGCGTCGTATCCGTGACGCTGCCCTCCGAGGCCTCCTACCAGCAGCAATACGCCGCGGGCATGGCGGCGCTGGCAGCGCGCAAGCTGGCCGAAGAGGAAGCCGCCCGCGCCGCCGCCGAACAGGAAGCCGCCCAGCGTGCGGCCGCGGAAGAGGCCGCAGATGCCGCCTTCATGGCGTCCCCCGCCCTGGTAGCTGCTGCCCAAGAGGCCAAGCGTGAAGCCGAGGAAGCGGCGAACCTGGTGGTACAGACCCGCATTGCCCGCGATCTGGAAGCCGCCGAGCGCGGCGAGCTTCAGAAGACGGCCGAGCAGATTGTGGCCGAGCGCATCGCCGAGGAAATGCATCTGGGCGAGGACATTCAGAAGAAATACGCCCTGCCCGACCCCGACTTCCCCATCGCCTTCGACCAGTGGACCGTGCACTACGCCGACGGCACCACGCGCGACTTCAACGCCGCCGCCGGCGTCTTAGCCGAGTAAAGGGGGCTGTTATGACCGACACCTTCGCCGCCATCGCGGCCTTCGACGGCCGCATCGCCAAAGTAACGGGCCCCGTGCGCTCCGGCAAAACCGAGGCCCTGCTGCGTCGCGCAGCCCATGCCCTGGCTAACGGCTGCGCGCCCGAAGACATCCTGCTGGCCACCACCACCGCCGAAGCCGCCCGCATCGCCCGCCAGCGTCTGGCGGCCCTGCTGGCCGCACGCGGCGCAGACGACGCTGCGGCCCTCGCGGCCCGCGTGACCGTGGCCAGCGCCCAGGAAGCTTGCCTGGCCGTGCTGGCAACGCCCCAGGCGCAGGCAGCCACGGGTCGCGCGCCCCGCGTGCTGGCCCCCTTCGAGTACAACTTCTTCCTCGAGGACATGAAAACCCTGGGGACGCCGGTACGTCGCCTGCGCGCCGTGCTGAACCACTTCAATCGGCAGTGGTGCGCCCTGGCCCCCGAGGAAGACTGGGTGGTGCCAGGCGACGAGCAGCAGACGCTCGACCTGGCCCATCGACTGCTGCACGCCACCAACGCCATGCTGGCCGACGAAGTGGCCTACGTATGCGGCCGCTATCTGCAAAGCGAAGAAGGGTCTTCGGCACGCCAGGCCTTCTCGCTCGTGCTGGCCGACGATTTCCAGAACCTGTCGGCCGCTCAGCAGACCTGCCTCTGCCTGCTCGCGCGCGACCAGCTGATCGTGGCCGGCAACCCCGGCGAGACCATCGCGGCAGCCACCAGCTGCCCCAACGCAGCCGGCTTCACCGATTTCGACCGCTTGCGCCGCGATGTGACGACATTCGCCCTGAGCGCCGCCTTCGGCAATCCCGCTGTCACCGCGTTCTGCGACGCCGTGGCCCAGGCGGGCGACTGCGACGCAGCCGTCGCCGCCCAGCGCGTGGGCAAGGGCCGCCCTCTCTCCACAGTAAAATGGAACGCCCCCGAAGACGAGTTCAACGGCCTAACCCGCTACCTGATGGATCTCGCAGCCAAAGCCCCCGATGCGCCCCTCGCCGGCATCTGCGTGGTAGCTCCGAACAAAACCTGGGCCACCGCCCTTTCCCAGATGCTTTCCAAACGCGGGTTTACCGTATCGTCGCTGGGCTTCGAACGTCTGGGCGGCGACCCACGCGAAACCGCACGCGCCCGCGCGCTCATGGCCTACACCGCCCTGAACCTGCTGGCCGACCCCGACGACTTGTTCGCCTGGCGCGCCTGGGTGGGCTACGGCAACTATCTCACCTATTCCGACGGATGGAAATTCCTGCTCGCCTGGTGCGACGAACACGACGCCGGCGTGCTGGAGGCTCTGGATGCCGCCAGCAAGGCCCGAGCGGCGGGCGACCCCGAACCCTTCCCCCGCGCCGAACGCCTGGCCGAGCGCTACGATGCCGGCCGCGCGATGATCGCCCAGCAGAGCGCACGCCGTGGCCACGGGCTGCTGGCGGCCATCGGCGCCCAGGACCTGCGCGAGTTCGACGCGCTGGCCCAGGCTATCGCCGGCGATGAAGATGCCACCGCGCTGTACGCCCTCGCACGCGCCAGCCAATTCAGCCCGACGCACGACGCCAACCCGCGCGCCCTGCGCCTCAGCTCCTACGAGCAGCTGTGCGGCTGCAACTACCGCGCCGTATACGCGGCTGGATGCGTGGACGGGTTCATGCCCGCCCGTGATGCTTTCGAAGTGGTGTCCACCGACGACGATCGCACCCGCGTGCGCGAGGCCGACCGCCGCGCCTTCGCCGCCGGTGTCGGCAAGGCGTCCGACACGCTGATGTTCTCCACCTTCAGCACCGCCGACTTGGAATTGGCCGAGCGTACGAAGATGCAGGTGACCCGCGTGCGTATGGAAGGGGGCCGGCGCGTGGCCGCTGTGCGTCCCACCTGCTTCATCGAGGAAGCCGGCGCGGCGGCCCCCCTCACCCAAAGCGGCCAGACCCTCCTCGCCGACACCGACATCGCCTAGCCGCCCTCCCTGCGATTGCCAGCCAACCGGCGCGGAGCCCCCCCCCCTTGCACGAAAAGCCCCTTTGGGGCTTTTCTTTTGCGCTTCAAGCGACCTACGTCGAGGCCCCCGCCCCCTCGTCTTCTCGCCGTCAGCCCTGGAACATTCCCACGACTCGCGCTCCAATTGCTTGGGAAATGACGGGTATCGTAGTTTTTCGCCCCTTTCCCCCTTCCTTCTGCTTTCAAATCGACGGATATCGTAGTTTCGGGGTACGCTACCCGTTAATTCCCAAGCAGTTTCCGCTCCGCGCGCTGCATAATCGCACATTCAAAGCAGCTCGGCGCTATCGAGAAGGGCCGCCTCCCCTCACCCGATTTCCGCATCGAGATATGCGTCGACCCCGCGTAAGGGGGAAGCGGGGTCGACAGAAAGGGAGGGGAAAGAAAAGGGTTGACTGAAAAGGGGCTCTAAACCTCCACGGAGTCCAGAAGCTCGTGTAGCACCGCCTCGTCCTCCTGCAAGGTGCCCAACGTCAGCTGGGCGAGACCTTGGTAGAACAAGGTGCGCGCATGCAGGCGCATATCGGCAACCAGCATGGGCACCCAATTTAACAGGTGATTCTCCAAAAAATCGCACGACGTGCGCAGGTAGGCCACCGCCTCATCCTCGGCGTCGTCGGCCAGCGCCTCGGCCGCGCGCAAGGCCATGCGCTGCATGAACTCCAACTCCAACGCGATATGGTCCTCGGCCTCGTTCCACGCCCCGCGCTTCAGCTCGTTCTCGCGCAGCGTTGCCAGCACCTCGGCGCGCGCCTCCTGCATCAGCAGACGGCGCTCGGAGGTGTACACGCTCTCATAGGGATACGCGGCCGAGTAGCCGTTCACCCCGTGGCCGATGAACGTGCTCACGTAGTCGATGGCCAGCTCGGTCACCGAATCGTCCCAAGCACGCTTCAGATAGTCGTACATCTGGTGATAGCCCTCATCGGCCGCCGCATTGCCCGTGGCCTGGGGAAAGCGCATCTGCTGCAGCTCGCGCAGCACGGCGCCGTCCACCTCTTCCCTGAACAAGCGGGCCAGCATGCCATAGGAGCGGGCGCGGGCGTTCATCAGCGCAACGAGGTCTACTTCCTCGGCGACAGTTGCTTCCTCAATAGCTGCCATGGGTCTTAGGCCTCCTTAGCGCTTTTCAACTCGACGAGCATCGCCCGTCCCAAATCGGTCAAGTTCCAGGCGCCGTTGCCCCAAATCACGCAGTCGGTCGCCTCCAAAATGTCCACGAAATGCTGTCCGAAGCGACGCGGCGACTTCGTGATCTCCAACGCGTCGGTCACCTCCTCGATAGCCGGCAACGTGCGCGGGGCCTCGGCGAGCGCGTCCATCACCAGCTCGTACACCGCGGCATAGCGGAACTCGTCGGAATCCAGCACGATAGCCCGGAACGGGGCACCGCTCAGGTACTCCGCGCGCAGAGCCACGGCCTCATCGGTAGCACGCCAGATCGGATCCACGCGCTCCTTGATCTCCAGATAGGCCACGCCTTCCGCAGCGATCTCCTGCTCCTCGGCGGTTGGCGGCATCTCCAGCGTCAGGCCGCCGGCACGCTCCAGCATGCGGCACAGCGTCATGGGGGCGTACACCGACCAGTTGTCGCGCTGCCATGTTTCCACCTGCTCGGCGATCTCGCTGGAGGGGCAACCGCCCTCAGCGAGGCCGATGATGTTCAGCAGCACCGGACGGCGATTGGGATTGCGCACGAACAGCGCCTGCAGGGCCGCCCGGGCGCTCCCCTGGCGCGCCGGCGAGTACACTGGATCGTGGTGCACCGTCTCAGGCATGTTGCGCATCGTGGGGTAGTCGATGGTGTCGTAGGGGTTATCGTCGTCCATCCATTCCTGATCGATTTCGGAGTCGTCCACCGCCAAAGGGTCGAACTCGTCCTCGACCAGCAGCAGTTGAAGGGCGTCGGGCGCCTCGCTGGTGTTTCGGTAAGCCACAGGGCCTCCTTCCTCAGATCTATCCTCTTCGCCATTCATTTTAGAAAGCGGAAAACGCGGCGGCTCATACGGTCAGGGCGTTCTTTGGGGGAAACAGCGCGAAACGACATCATCATCCCGGGATGATTTCACCTCGTACCCAGGATGATTCCCGCGCGTACCAGGCCCTTTTCCCTTGACCTTTCGCGCGCGCCCGCCATAATGAACCTGCGTTGCGAATCTGCGGGGCAAACTTCAAGCAAGGGAGCACTTATGACCAACGCAGCATTCGGCAAGAAAGTTCTTGCCATTTTGGGCTTGGCCTGCCTGTGTGCGGCCCTTATCGCTGTCCCGGCCTATGGGTACTACTATGTGCACGACGACAGCGTGTCGGACGGATCGCAGGGCCTGGGTGCCTACGAGGTCTTCATGGTGGTCGATGAGACCGCCGTGGGGGGCGACGTGCACTCCGACCTGATGTTCGTGCCGGCGGGCAGCACCGCCGATGTCGTCCTTTCCGAGGGCGTCATCTCCAGCGAGAACCAGAACGGCCTGGACGCCATTCACAACTACGACGTCCAGTCGGTGGCTGATTATCTCGCCGCCAATGGCTACAACGCCACCGTGAGCGTATACGCCACGGGCGAGGCGCAAGCCTACAAGGACGCGGAGGGCGCTTACGCCGCCACGTCCCAGAACGTGAGCGATGCCTACACCGCCCCCTCGAAGGGCGATGGCTCGACCGTTCTCGATCGCTACGACAACGTGGTGATCACGGTGACCAAATAGGTTGCCTTCGGGGGAGGGCCGTCGACCAGCGGCCCTCCCCCGCCCAAGGGGGCAGGAGCAGTGGATGCGGAATCTTGACCACGCTCCAACAGGATTTTATAATCCGCTGGCTCGCTGTTAACACACGAGAGCTGAGCAGGGGACCGGCGCAACAAGGGGGAACGATGGGCTTTCATGTGCCGCGCATTACCATCAATTTCGACTTCAAAGAGGGAACCTCCTTCGGAGAGCTAAGCCTGGCCTGCTTGGGCTACGGCCTGCATCAGGCCTGGATCTACAGCTCGATGTTCGACAAAAGCGGCATCTTCGGCGCCGCGGCCGTGGAGGCCGGCCCCCTTACCGATAATCTGTCGTCGGTGTATTTCGTTTCCATTCTGGTGTACGGGCTTTTGCTGCTGTTGGCCAGCGTCCTCGACACCCGGCTTATCCGATTCTTCCATTCTACGGGGGCCCTTCTCGGCGCGGCGCTCCTGGGAACCGCAGGCACGGTGCTCTTGCTGCTGCCTCCTGATGCCGGGCTGAACGTCAACATACTGCAAATGGTTTCCGGCGCACTCACCGGTGCCGGATCGTCGATGCTGCTCATTGCCTGGGGCATCACCTTCGCACGACTCGATTCGGCCTCTATTATCATCAACGGGGCGCTGTCCATGGCCATCGGTTTCGGCGTCTATGGCCTGGTGCTGCACCAGATCCCCTTCCCCTTCGGAGGAGTGACCAGCGCCTGCATCCCGTTGGCGGAGTTCGCGCTGCTCATGCTGTTGCGCCGTCACGTGAGCCTCGATTTCGATAACCGCATTCTGCTGTTCCGCCCGCTGCCCATCAATCACTCGCGGTTCGTGCTGCGCTTCGGGCTGCCGGTGTTCCTGCTGGGAGTGGCCCTGGGAATTATGCGCCAAACCTCCATCGAGCATATCCTGCCCGGCACCGCCTTCGAAGATCAGGCAATGCTGTTCATGACGGCATGCGGCGCCACCTTGCTCATCATGGTGACCTTCCTGGCCTTGGGCGGCGACGAGCGTTGGCACACCTTCTTCCGGCCACTTATTCCGTTCATCGCCGTAACGGCCGTGTTCATTCCCTTCTCGGCCACAGACGACACCATTTGGAGCACGTCCGTTGTGCTGGTGGGCTACATGTCCTTCGAAGCGCTGATGTGGATATTCTTCGCCGAGCTGGCCCAGCGCTTCAGGCTCTCCCCCATTTTCGTGTTCGGCTTGGGCCGAGGCGTGATGGCCCTGGCCGCGCTCGGCGGATCGCTGCTGCCGATGTTCGCCGAGCGCATGGCCGCTCCGGCGGCCTTCGGGGAAGTGGGCACTGTGCTGGTGATCATCGTGGCCATGATGATGGCCTACGCCATGCTGCCCGATGAGCGCGAGATGGCCTCCATCGTTATGGTCGGCGCGCCGCATGCCACCACCAATCCCACCACGCGACCGCCCCTGTTCGTGGTCATCGAGGACGGCTCGGCGGCCGGTGCGGAGACCGCAACGGCGGACACGGGGCAGCAGGTCGACAGCCTCGCCGGCAACGTGAGCCGCACAGATGAGACGAGCAGAGCCTGCGAGACGCCCGCCAGCGAGATCGCCCCCGTTGAGGCAGACACCGAAGCGAGCACTGCGGCCGAGTCCTCCGATGCGGCATGCGCCGGCAGCTCCGCCCCGCCTGCCCGCCCTTCCCGCATCGACCTGTCGCGCTCCATCTTCGCCGATGCCGTTCCCGTAGGAGCAGCCGGCGCGTTGGAAACCGAAGACGCCGGGCACCGCGGCCGTTTCCGCGAGCGTTGCGAAGTGGTGGCCAATACCTACCTACTCTCACGCCGCGAGAACGAGGTGATGTACTACCTGGCCCGGGGCTACAAGTCGTCCTACATCCAGCAGCAGCTGTACATCTCCGAGGGCACGGCGAAAACCCACATCCGCCACATCTATCGCAAACTGAACATCCACAGCCAGCAAGAGCTCATCAACCTCATCGACGACGTGCAGCTGTAGCAGCCCGGCAAGCAGTCTTCTGGTTCCAAGCAAGAACTTTGCCGAAAGCAGCAAACCACGATCACAGCGCGGCGGGGAACTCCAAGGTAATGGCCAGCACATCGCCCTCCAGGGAGGCGGCAACTTCGATGCCCTGGGCGGTGGCGAGGCTGGACACTACGGCGAGCCCCAAACCCGCGCCGCCCCGGGCGCGGGCGACGTCAGCGCGGTAGAAGCGCTGGAACAGGCGACTCGCATCCAGGGCTTCGGGGTCGGTAACGGTGTTGGAGAAAACGACCGTCCGACCCTCCTGCACGATCGCCGGCGCGGAGGTGCCGTAGCGCAGGGCGTTGCTCACCAGGTTCTCGAACATGCGCACGAGGGCCTCCGCATCGGCCTCCACCGTGAAGGCCTCGTCGGCGAAACGCACCGCCGGCTCCCAACCGCGCTCCTCGAAAGCCGGGAACTGTCCCGCCAGCACCCCGGCAAGCGCCGGCAGCACCACCACGGGCCGCAAGTCAAGTTCGGCATCGGGGTCGTTGGCCCGGGCGTAGGCGAACAGGGCGTTCAGCAGCCCCTCCATATCAGCCAGGCGCGTGCGGGCGGCTTCCAGGTAATGGGCGCGCCGCACGGCGTCGGGCTCGTCGGTGGCCAGCGCCACGTAGCCCGACGCCCCCATGAGCGGCGTGCGGATGTCGTGGGACAGGCTCGCCAGGTCACGTTGAAATTGCCGGTGCTCGGCCGCCGCCTGCTGACGCTCGACATCCGCCGCATCCAGCGCCTCGTTCACGGCCCGGGCCATGGCGGCGAAACCCGGTCCGGGCATCTCGGTAGTCAGGCGGCCGTTCGACCGTTCATCGCGCATGCGCAGCCACGCCGCCATGCGCCTGAGCTCGCGGCCGTAGAGCAGCAGCACGGCAAACGCACACAGTGCCAAGCCCCCGAAGCACACCGCCAACGTCATAACCTCGTCCTTCCCCGTCTTTCCCGCAGCATGTTTTCCAGCTGACTACACATCCCGCCGGCGCAGCACCGCAAGCGCCAGCGCCGTGCACGCCGCCACCCAAAACGCACCGACTATGGCAACCTGGGCACCCACGGGAATGGCCCATGCCGCCCCCTCCGCAGGAAGCAGAAGGGAAGCCGCCGGCAACGCCAGGTCGTGGTTCATGCACGTGGACAGCAGCCAGGGCTGCACGGCCGCCAACGCCGGCACGGCCATGCCGAAATTCTGCAGCAAGCTTCCTGCCATGGTACCTGCAATGCCCGTGGCCACCACAAGCGCGAAGGCGACGCCCGCCCCAGCGCTGCGCGTGAGCCACACGAGCACCGCCGTCATGCAGCCGTAGGCGACAAGGCACAGCCAGCTTAAACCGAGGAACACCAGCAGCTCGGCCGCCCCGTCAAGCGCGGCGAACGTGAACCCGGCCGCCAGGAACGCCACCAGGCTGAGCACGCATCCCACCGCGAGGAAGTACAGGGCCACCACGGCCACGAGCACCAGGCGACCTCCGTAGTAAGCCACGCGCCCGCGCCGGTCCATGGGCAGGTTCCGCACGAACTTCGTGGAGAAGTCGCTCGCGATCAGCAGCGCCACCACCACGGCCACGAGCGCGCCGAGAAATCCCCCGCTTACGAGCATGTCGCCGAACATAAACGTAGGGGCGTCAATGGTGCGCATCTCGCGCGAGGTCTCCTCGAAGTCGGCGGCGGACAAACTCGACGGGTCCTCGAATTCCAGCAGCGCCTCGAAGCCGGCGCTGCCGCCGTCGCCGTCAGCGGCGCCATCGGCCACACCGCCCTCTTCGCCCGCCCCGCTCGCAGCACCCATGGCACGCTCGCGTTCTTCCGCCGTGGCCTCGGCCATCTCGCGAGCGGCCTCGTCGGCCGCGACATCCAGCTCATCGGCCTCGGTCACCGTCACCGTGGCGCTCATTTTCGCCGCATCGCAGAGGAACTGCGGGTCGGACACCCAGTGCATCATCGCCGCGCACAGCACGATGCACCCTGCCAGCACCGCCGTGGCCACCCAGAGCATCTTGCCGTGCACGAGCCGGTACATATCGGATTTCAGCAGGTTAAACATGGGATGCGCCCCCTTCCATCAGCTCGACGAAGTAGTCCTCGATGTCGCGATGGTCCTGGGTAAACTCCAGCACCACTTGGCCGCCATCACGCAACACCTGGGCCACCGCCGCGGCATCGTAGTCGCCTGAAATCGCCAGCGAGCCATCGGGCTCAGCCCGAAACGCCAACAGGGGGAACGCCTCTTGCAGAAGGGCCAAAGCGCAAGCAGTGTCGGTCGTGCGCACGCGCAGGCTGCTGCCGCATTCAGCCGCCACGTCGGCGACGCTCATCTGGCGCACCAGTCGCCCCTCGGCAATCACACCGTAGCGCGTGGCCATGCGGTCCAGCTGGTCCAGCACGTGGGAGCTGACCACCACGGTGATGCCCAAGCTCTGATTCAAACGCATAATAAGGTTGCGCATGGCGCGCGTGGCCTCGGGGTCGAGCCCATTGAAGGGCTCGTCCAGCAGCAGCACATCGGGATTGCCCAAAAGCGCCAAGGCCAACCCCAGCCGTTGCTTCATGCCGAGCGAGAACCCACGCACCTTGCGCGAGCCCACGCCAGTAAGCCCCACCAGGCGCAGCGCCTCCTCGCAGCGGGCCGGCGCGTCCACAATGCCCCAGGCCAGCGCCTTCACCATGAGGTTGCGATAGGCCGAAAGCCCCGGCAGAAGCCCCGGTTGCTCGATGAGCACGCCAATGCGGCGCGTCCCTTCCCCATCGGCGCGGAACGCCGCACCACCCGTCGGCGCAGCGCCGGCGGCCTCGCGCCCGAACAGTACCACCTCGCCGGTCGTGGGTGCCACATCGCCGCAGATCATCTTCATAACCGTAGACTTACCGGCGCCGTTTTTCCCCACGAACCCGTAGATGTCGCCCGGCTGCACCGTCATGGCGAAGTCGTCCACCACGCGACGGCCGCCGTACACCTTGGTCAGTCCGCGCGTTTCTATCGCATACACGATGCGCTCCTCTCGCCCGCTCGATTCATACGTTGCTCCTCTCGCATCAGATATACCGCATTTCAAGCGCCTCCCAGTGTGCACGGCGAAATTTAAGGAACTTCTGGCGAAGAGTTAAGAAAGTTTGAAGATGGAAGGCGCTCGCGCGCGGGCGTATTATCCTGAGCCTGTGGCAGAGCCGCTGGACATACTCATCATCGAAGACGACCCCTCCATCAACGAGGTGGTCTGCGCCCATTTGGAACGGCAGGGGCGTCGCTGCCGCCAAGCGTTTTCCGGTACCGAGGGCCTGCTGCAGCTGCAACTTCGCAGCCCCGACCTGGTCATCTGCGACCTCATGCTGCCGGGAACCACCGGCGAGGACATCGTGGCCGCCATCCGCCGCGCCAATGCCGAGCTGCCCATCATCGTCATCTCGGCGCGCATCACCCCGGCTGACAAGACCATGCTGCTGAAGCTGGGTGCCGACGACTACCTGACGAAGCCCTTCGACCTGAACGAACTGTCGGCGCGCATCGAAGTGCAGCTGCGCCACCGCGCCCTGCGCGACCGCAATACCGCCCGCAACCCCCGGTCGACCGGCGACGGCACCCTGCCCGCGGCGACGCATCAGCCGCTGCGCTTCCGCACGTGGGAACTCGATCCCGACGGGCGCACATTCGCCGTGGCCGGCAGCGAAATTCCACTCACCCGCACCGAGTTCAACATCCTGGAACTGCTGATGGCACGGCCCTCGAAGGTGTTCACCAAGCAGGAGCTGTTCGAGTTGGCCTGGGGCGAGCCCTATTCCGTCGAAGACTCCACCGTCAGCGTGCACGTGTCTAACTTGCGCCGCAAACTGAAGCCCTCCGGCACCGACGCCTACCTGCAAACCGTGTGGGGCCTGGGCTACAAGCTCTCCAGCCAATAGGGGCGGACAGCTTGCCTGTATTCATGACCTTTTTACATAGATTATCTGTTGACAATCCCCTTTTTGAGTCAACAGGGGCCGCATATTCCCAGCAACCTGTGGCGGTCTGGCAATTTCTCCCCTTCCGCACCTGTAAAAGCGCGGGCAATGTGGGACAATGATACGACTTGACTTTTACGACTTCCCCATGGGAAGGAGCCCAGCGTGTTTGACTTTTTCCGTAAGAAGAACAACGGCAGCGGCGCCGAGGGCGACGCGGCCGCCAGCCCCGCGACCGCCGGCGATACCAGTGACCGCACCACCCGCGACGTGCTGGCCGAGTTCACCTCGGCTCCGCTGCCCGACGCCGTGGACGGCCTGCTGTTCCGCGTGTCCATGGCCGACGCCGTGCATCCCGCCTCGGGCTTCGAGGCTTATGCCGCGCGCCTGCTGTCCGACGCCGAGGCGCCCAGCCTGCGCGCCATCGCCGTGGAGCATCCGGTAGAACTGCGCCGCCTGAACACCACCGACCTGTTCTGGGCCGTGTTCGACGACAGTACCATTAACGCCGGCAACCGCGCCACCATCCTGCGCATCGAGTCGGTGCTCGACCGGCTGGCCCTCATCTCGAAGGTACTGGAAGACGGCAACGGCGCCGTGGCCGCCAGCACCTGCACCGAGGCCCAGTGCAGCCAGGCCGACTGGCAGGTGCTGCGCTCCATCGCCAACGACGCCAACGACTACTTAACTGCGGCCGATCGTGACAACAAGCTGAACACCCAGTACGGCACCACAGGCGCCCGCGGCGGCAACTGGGATCTCTCCACGCGCCTGGCCACGGCCTGCGAGGCCATGGTGCTGCCTTTCCGCCTGGAATATCGCTTCGTGTGCGATGCCAGCACCGGCACCATCGTCGCCGACGTGTCGCTGCCCGGCCCCGACGTGTTCCCCAAGTCGCGCTACGATGCCGCCACGAACCAGTGGATCGACATCGCCGCCAACCGTCCGGCTGCGGCGGCCGCCTACGCCTTGCGTCTGGGGGCCCTCATCGCCGCGGCGTCCTTCGGCACCTCGGTGGGGGTCACCCGCGTCATCGTGAACGGGAAGGAAGGCTCCATCGCCGGCGATACCGTGTTGTCGCTGGAGTTCGGCCGCATCCCCTTCACCATGGGCACCATGGCCGCTATCCGCGACGGCCGCTTCAGCGCCCCCGACACCGAATGCGACCCCGGCACGCTGTTCGACCTGCTGCACCTGCAGAGCCACGCCATCAACCTGGGCGCCGACGGCACCCTGCAGTCGGTGGACCCGCTGCCGACGAACCTGCAGGTGGTGCGCACCCCCGTGGCCGAGGACGACCGCCCTCTGCCCGACGACTTGCGCGCCCTGCTGCACGCCGACACCGTGCGCGATCTGGACGTGATGAGCGAGCAGGACGCCGATTTGGGCGCCCGCTACCGCGCCATCATGGAGGAAAAGGACGACTCGCTGCTGCTGGCCGTGGCCCAGCTTGAGGACATTGTGGCGGAAACCACCAAGACGGACGAGGAGAACGAAGCCGTGCGCGCCCTGCGCGAGAAGGGCGTGACGGTAAAGCCGCTGTACTGCGAGAACGTGTTCGCTCGCTACCTGACCAGCGTGGTGGAAAGCGATCCGACCGTGCGCTATCAGCGCGTATCCGACATCGGGCAGGCGGCGCGCTCGTCGCTGGCGCGCATCTACCGCGACATGGGCGATCTGGACGCCGCCGAGGCCCAGGCCCGCGTGTGCATCAGCCTGGCCCCCACCAGCGCCCCGGCCTTCAACGACCTGATCACCTGCTACGCCGAGGGCGAGCACTACGACCGCATCATCGACGTGGCGAAGGACGCCCTGCGCGTGGCCGTAACGGGTAACGACATCTCCTACGTGTTCTATCGCCTGGCCTTCGCCTACTGGCAGACCGGACGACTGACCGAGGCTTTGGCCTGCTACCTGCGCGTGCCCGAGGCCAGCCCCATGGGCGAGGCGGCCCTGCGCGAGCGCAACGACCTCATCGGCGAGATGGGCAACCAGGTACCGGGCAACGAATGGGATCCCACGGCCTGCCTGCGCACCGCCGGTGTGCCCCTGGCCCCGCTGGACGACGTGATGGAAGTGGTGGGCAAGGCGCTTGTGCTGCTGTGCGACCAGAACATGCCCCTGGCCGCCGCCCCGCTGGCCAGCCTGGTAGCCAACACCCAGCGCAACGACGTCCTCCACGCCGTAGCTGCCAGTCTCCGCCAAGGCGTGTAAGCCGGCACAGGCGCCCCAAAGAGTCGCCAAGCACCCGAAGGGCCCGCATTGCGGGCTTCGATCAAGGTATCGGAAATCATACCCCGTACGTATGACGGCCCGAGTTAACCGCAGGGGCGGCCCTCAGCCCGTCCGACAGCGCCCGTACTGACCGTAGGGGCGGGCTTTAGCCCGCCCGCAACACAAGCGTCATCCAGCCGCGGGCGGCCTGAAGGCCGCCCCTACGAAATAACCCGAAGATGGAGCAAAGACACTCCTCCGACCTCACGAGAACGAAGGGACCCGCAATTGCGGGCCCATTCTATATATTAATTTCTTTTTTATCCCAGGGATGCGCCCAAGGAAATCAGCGAGGGTCCGACAGGTACCTGCATCTGTGCCGAAAAGCGGCTGAGCGTACTTCGTTACGCGAAGGCAAGCTTTGAGGTGCAGAGGCAGGTGCCTGTCGGAGCCGCAGCGTCAGGCGTAGTTAGGGGGGGGCTTCCCCTCCTAACTACGCATAGAACAGAATCTCGTTGTAGGTGGGCACGGGCCACGCCTCGCGCTCGACGATGATCTCCATCTCGTCCACCGCTTGGCGCAGCGCATCCATCACCGGCACGATCTCGTGGGCGTTCATGTTCGCGCGCTCCTGCTGGTCGGCCACCTCGCGGGAGGCATGATGCAGCTCGTTCAGCTTCTCCAGCTGGATGTTGATCTCGGCGGCCCCGGCCACGAGCCGGCGCAGCTTCTCCTCCATGAACGAGGTGTCGCCGTCGGGCAGCACCTCCTTGATAGCCGTGATGCCGTGGGCCAGCTTGGCCGCGTAGCGGTTGATGGCCGGCAGGTAGTCGCGGCGCACCAGGCGCTTCATCACCCGACACTCGATGTTCATGATCTTGTTATACTTCTCCAGCTTCACCTCGTAGCGGCTGCGCACCTCGGTCTCGGTGAGCACGCCGAACTCGGCGAACAGCTCGATGGACTTCTGGTCCACCAGGCAGGGCAGCGCATCGGCCGTGGTGCGGTGGTTCGCCAATCCGCGGCGGGCGGCCTCTTCCTCCCACTCGTGAGCGTAGCCGTCGCCGTTGAAGATGATGCGCTCGTGATCGCGCAGAGCGCGCTTGACGTAGTCGATGGCCGCCGCCTCGAACTCGTCGCCGGCCTTCCCCTCCATGGCGTCGGCGAAACCCTTGAGCGATTTCGCCATGGCCGTGTTCAGCACCATGTTCACGTCCGACAGGTTCTGGGCGGAACCCGGCATGCGGAACTCGAACTTGTTGCCGGTGAAGGCGAAGGGGCTCGTGCGATTGCGGTCGGTGTTGTCCTTGATGAAGTTGGGCAGCACGTCCACGCCGAGGTCCATGGACACGCGCTCGGCCGAGGCGTAGTCGTGCTCATCCACGAGCGCTTCCACGATGGCGCCCAGCTCATCGCCCAGGAACATGGACACGATGGCCGGCGGGGCCTCGTTGGCGCCCAGGCGATGGTCGTTGCCGGCGCTGGCGGCCGACATGCGCAAAAGCTCCTGGTACTCGTCCACCGCCTCGATCACGCAGGTGAGGAACACCAGAAAGCGCAGGTTCTGCATGGGGTTCTCGCCCGGGTCGAACAGGTTCTTGCCGTCGGCGGAAATGGACCAGTTGTTGTGCTTGCCCGAGCCGTTGATGAACTCGAAGGGCTTCTCGTGCTGCAGGCACACCAGGCCGTAGTGGCTGGCCAGAAGCTTCATCTTCTCCATGGTGAGCAGGTTCTCGTCCACGCCGCGGTTCGTTTCCGCGAAGATGGGCGCCAGCTCGTGCTGGGCCGGGGCCACCTCGTTGTGCTTCGTGCGGGCCGACACGCCGAGCGCCCACAGCTCGTCGTCGAGCTCCTTCATGAACTCGTTCACCGACGGGCGGATGGCACCGAAGTAGTGCTCTTCCAATTCCTGGCCCTTGCAGGGGGAATAGCCGAAGAGCGTGCGACCGGTGAGCATGAGGTCGAGGCGCTGCTCGTAGTCCTTCTCGGAGATGAGGAAGTACTCCTGCTCGGCGCCGAGCGTGGTGGTCACGCGCTCGCCGGTCTCGCCGAACAGGGCCAGCACGCGCTTTGCCTGGCGCTCGATGGCCTTCATGGACCGCAGAAGCGGGGTCTTCTTGTCCAGCGCCTCGCCGGTGTAGCTGCAGAAGGCGGTGGGAATGCACAGCACCTCGTCCTTGATGAAGGCGTAGGAGGTGGGGTCCCACGCCGTGTAGCCGCGGGCCTCGAAGGTGGCGCGCAGGCCGCCGGAGGGGAAGCTGGAGGCGTCGGGCTCGCCCTGGATGAGCTCCTTGCCCGAGAAGGTCATGATGGCGCGGCCGTCGGGCGTGGGGTCGATGAAGCTGTCGTGCTTCTCGGAGGTGATGCCCGTCAGCGGCTGGAACCAGTGCGTGAAGTGCGTGGCGCCCTTCTCGATGGCCCACTCCTTCATGGCGTGCGCCACCACGTTGGCCACGTCGATGTCGAGCGGCTCGCCGCCCTTGATGGTGCGCATGAGCTGCTTGTAGGTGGCAGATGGCAGGCGCTCCTGCATCGTGTGCTCGTTGAACACCATAGATCCGTAGATATCGGTCACTTTCGACATAACGGCTTCGCTCCTCACTCGGGCCGATGATCGGAATAAGATACCACGACGCACCCGCTTCTCCGCCGATGATCGGGCGTTTACCAAATTAAAGGCGCATTGTGTCGGGAAGGTTTCCGGCACGCGAAAAAGAGGAACGGCAGGCAGAGAAACGGAAACGGCCCCCGCCGAAGCAGGGGCCATCGATGAAGAAAGAACCGCCAATCGCGCAGCAGCGCTAGTCGATATGCTTGCCGTAGCGCTCCTCGGTGATCTCGTCTAAGGTGCGGCCCTGGGTGTTGGGGCACCACACCACGCCCACCACGAGCGACACCAAAAGGAAGCCGCACATGATGATGCCAGCTGTCACGAAGCCCGCGGGCGTTTCCACGCCGAGGCCCGCCACTGCCACAAGCGACCAGATGCCGAGCACGCCGCGTACCAGGAAGAACATGATGCCTTGCACGCCGCCGCGGTACAGCGTGGGGAACAGCTCCGTAGACCACAGCGCGTAGAAGCACTGGGCCGAGAAGCCGGCCGAGATGCCCCACAGCGCCACGAACACCCACAGAAGCCAACCCCAGCTATCGGCCGTGCCGGCCTTAAGCTGCATGCCGAAGAACACCATGACCACCCAGGCCGCGAGCGCCATCACGGCCGTGGCCGCGAAAAGAATGCGGTGCGGAATCTTGTCGCCGAACTTCGAGAAGATGGCGAGCGAGCCCACCGCCGTGAGCACCCACATGACCGCCTGCAGAAGCGAGATGGTGGTGTCGTCCAAATGCCCGGCCGCCGCGTACATGTAGGGCATGAACTGGCCCATGGTGCCGGCCACGATGTTCCAGGTCAGGTACACCGCCACCAGGAACACGATGGACTTCACGTTCACGGAGTTCGTAAGCGCACGGCGCATCATCTGGACGAACGTGTCGCGCGGCGCGCCGGCCTGCTGCTTTTCCGTCCAGTCCTTCGACTCCTCCAGCTTGCGCTGCAAGTTCCACGCCACCAGCGCCACCACGAACAGGATGAGGAACAGCAGCCTCATGCCGAACAGGCCGTCGAAGGGCCCGTAGGTGCCCGCGGGCAGAAGCGCGCCGTCCGCCCCGAAGGTGGGGAACACGAACGAGAACAGCAGCGCGATGAGGAAGATGACCGCCGGCCCGCAGGACCAGGCGAACTGGCTGATGCCGATGTTCGAGGCGCGGCTCGTGGAGGACGACATCTCCGAGATGTAGCTCCACGACGACGGCACGCCGGCGCCCACCGACAGGCCCGAGATGACGATGCCCACGCACAGCATAGGCAGGTTCACCGCGCACATGATAAGGAACACGCCGGTAGCGTACACGAGCAGGTTGTAGGTGTAGATGAACTTGCGCCCGAAGCGGTCGGCCAGAAAGCCGCCGATGAGCGCGCCCACCGCCGCGCCGAAGGCGTTCGCGCCCACAGCGCCCAAGATGGACACCCACACATTGCTGAAGTTGAAGGCGATGGCCCATGCGGCCAGCGCCACCGACGAGGCCACAATGCAGCCCGAGTCAAGGAAGTTGGTGAGGGAGACCGCAATGGTTCCCTTTTTCTCTTGTGACAGTGCCATAACCCTTGGTTACCTTTCTTGGTTGCTACCTTGCGCGGGCGGTCTGAAGCCCGCCCATCAATCCAGCAGGTGGTTCCCATCGAGACTCGTTCCCGTAGGGGCGGTCTTCAGCCCGCCCGCAAACCGTCCCTAATCGTTTTCCAAAGCCACGGGGAAGCCGAGCATGGCCTCGTTCACCTTGATGCCGAACTCGCGGCCGATGGCGCGCAGACCCTCGTCGGTGATAGTGTTCAAAAACTCGTCGGAGCCGCCGTTGATGGCGCGGGCGCGCACGTAGATGTCGGCGGCCTTCTCCACGGTGTGCATGAGCCCGAAGGTGGTGTCGAAATCGGGGCCGGCCGCGAACAGGCCGTGCTGCGCCCAGATGACGGCGTCGAAGGTCTCCATCATGGCCGCCGTCTCACGCGCGATGTCGGCGCCGCCCGGCACCATCCAGGGCACCACGCCCACGCCGGCCGGGAACACCACCACGCACTCGGTCATGGCCTTCCACAGCGCCCGGGTGAAGACGCGCGATTCCAGCGGCAACACGAAGGTCATGGCGATGACGTTGTTGGGATGCGCGTGATAGAGCACCCGCGATGCGCCGTCGGTGGCGCGCATGCGCACGGCGTGGCACATGAAGTGGCTCGGGAACTCGGAGGTGGGCTTGCCGCCATCGGTGAGGCCCCACACGATGCGCCAGGCGTCGCCTTCGGGGTTGATCTCCACGATGCCGATGTTGTGGGCCGGGTCGCCCGCCACGTTACGCATGTAGCGGCCCGAGCCGGTGGTCAGGAAGAAAGCCCCGCCCAGGTCAGCCGCCTGCACCCCCATGGGCGTCCACGGACCGGGCTCGGGGTTGAAGAAGGGACGGGCGGCCGCCACGTCTTCGTCGCGCATGCGGTAAGTGAGGTTGCCGCCGTTGCGCTCGTGCCAGCCCTGGCCCCAGCCGTCGTCGCACAGGCGCACGAAACCGCGCACGAAGCCGAGCTGCTCCACCGCCACGCCCGACACCGCCCCGCGGGCCGCACTGGCCCCCTTCGCGAACAAATCCTGTGCCTGATCGATAAATGCCATGTTCACTCCTTACTTATCATTGGCGACTTCCCATCGGGCGGCCTGAAGGCCGCCCCTACCGAAGAGGCAGCTCCCGGTAGATCAAAAGCGACCAGGTGGCACCCCGCCGAACTCTTTCGTAGGGGCGGCCTTCAGGCCGCCCGTCACTCCAAACGCTTCCAGGCGCTCTTCCGCCCAACCATGGTTGAGCAGGCGCGAGGGGCGGGGTGTGTCCCCGCGCGCAGGTTGCGCAGGCGCGAGGGGCGGGGCGTGTCCCCGCGCGCAGGTTGCGCAACGAACGGAACAGTCCGGTGGACTGTTCCGCCGAGCGAGCCATTGCTTGAGCACGGGGATGCGCCCCGCACCTCGCGCCGGGCGAACAGATTACACGCGCTGGGGCAGCACCTTCGCCTCGTAGGCGGCCACCATCGGGTACACCTCGCCGTCGAGCGGGCAGCCCGCGCGGCGGCAGTACTCGTCCCACACAGCGCCGAACGGCATGCTCTTCGCCTGCTCCGACAGCGCCATCTTCTCGGTGAAGCGGTAGGTATCCTGCATCTCCTTCAACTGGGCGGCCGGCTGCAGCAGCGCGTACAGCAGCGACTTCTCCATGGCGCGCGTGCCGATGGCCCAGGCGCCCACGCGGTTGATGGAGGCGTCGAAGAAATCGAGCCCGATGATAACCTTCTCCCAAGCGCCGGGGCAGTGGGCCACCTCCATGGCCATCTCCTTCACCGCGTCGTCGAAGAGCACCACGTGGTCGGAGTCCCAGCGCAGGGCGCGCGTCACGTGCAGCGGCACCTTGTCGAAGAACAGCAACAGCGCGCTCAGCTTGTCGGCCACGTTCTCGGTGGGATGGAAGTGCCCCATGTCCAGCAGGTCGTACACGCCGGGGTGCGTGGCGGCGTAGGCCAGGTAGAACTCGTTGGAGCCCACAGTCATCGACTCCAGGCCGATGCCGAACACCTTCGACTCGCAAGAGTCGATCACGCGATCGTACTTCTCAGCGTAAATCTCGTCGAGCGAGTCGCGCAGACGCTCGCGCAGGCCATAGCGGTCGCCGGGCACGTCCTTCAGGCCGTCGGGAATCCAAATGTTGCAAAGCGTCTCGTCGTCAAGCGCCTCGGCGATCTGCTGGGAGATCTTGCGGCACGCCTTGCAGTGGCGGATCCAGAAGTCGCGCGTGGCCTTATCGGGCGAGGACAGCGAAAGCTCGTTGTTCATCATGGGATGGCCGAAGATGGTGGGGTTGAAGTCGATGCCGAAGCCGTGTTCGCGGGCCCACGCCACCCAGGGCGCGAAGTGCTTGAACTCCAGCGCGTCGCGGTCGACCCAGGGATTCTCGTCAGTGAACACGGCGTAAGAGGCGTGCAGGTTGATGCGCTTGGCGCCGGGCACCAGCGCCATGGCAGCCTCGAAGTCTGCGGTCAGTTCCTCGAAGGTGCGGGCGCGGCCCGGGTAGTTGCCCGTGGTCTGGATGCCGCCGGAAAGGCCGCCCTCCTGGTCGAAGCCGAGCACGTCGTCGCCCTGCCAGCAGTGCACCGAGATGGGCTTCTCCACCAGCTTGGCCATCACCGCCTCGGTGTCGATACCGAGGGCGGCGTACTCCTCGCGGGCCAAATCGTACATAGTAGTCATCAGGCTTCCTTTCTGTTGCTTCCGTTGCTTGGTTCGTTCTGTCGGGTTGGCTCCATTAATTCGGTTGCTGTGCCAAGAAACTACTCGTTCGTGCAGAAAAGTCGAGATATATAGACATTCGCTGAACGTTCCTGCATATTTCTCGACTTATATAGGCTTTTCCGCATTCTTTCGCGTCCTCCTTTGTCTATATATCTCGACTTTTCTGCATTTCAACATCACTTTCTGTCACCGATCAAGCGCAAGCCGCCACGCGCGAGCATGTCGGATGCAGGGAATCGCATCACGGCTCCACCTTCTGCACGTCGAAGGATTCCGCAATGGCGGCGCGCACGGCCTTCAAATGCGGGAACACGCCGTCGGCGAGCATCTGCACCGCAAGATTGCCCAGCGCCGTGCCCTCCACGGGGCCGGCGTACACCGGCAGCCCGCACAGTTCGGCGGTACGGCGGTTCAGATGGCCATCGCGACAGCCGCCCCCGACGATGTTGATGGAAGCGTACTCGTGACCGGCCAGAGCCGCCAGCTCCGCCACGGCATCGCGGTAGCAGCGCACCAAGCTCTCGTACACGCAGAGCATCAGCTCGCCCAGCGTCCCGGGCACCGGCTGACCCGATTCCTCGCACGCCGCGCAGATCTCCTCGATCATGGAATCGGGCGCCAGAAAGCGGTCGTCGTTCACGTTCACGATAGAGGCCACCACCCCGGCGGCCTCGGCCTCGTCGGCGGCTTTGATGAGGTCGGGGAAACCGATCTCGTGCCCCAGGCCCTCCACGCGCATGTACTGGTGCAGACGCCCCTTGCGGATGGCCTTCTCGTCCACCACGTAGGTGATGCCGTTCAGCTCGCGGCGGATGGACTGGATCATCCACAGGCCCATGATGTTCTTCAGGAACCGATAGCGGAAATGGTAGCCGCCCTCGTTGGTGAAGTTCGCTCGGAAGGCGCCTTCCGAGCAGATGGGGCTGCGGTTCTCGACGCCCAGCAGGCTCCATGTGCCCGACGACAGGAACACCGCCGGCGGCTCGCACGCGGGCACGGCCAGATATGCACTGCCGGTGTCGTGGGTGGCCGGCAACACCACGCGGGTGTCGTACCCGATGGCCTGGGCCACCTCGGGCCGCACGGGACCCAGGCACGCGCCGGCGTGGGTCACGTTCGGGAACAGCCGCCGCGGGATGCCGAAGGCCTCCATCACCGTCTCGTCCCAGGCGCCGGTTTCCGCGTTCAACAGCCCCGTAGTGGACGCGTTGGTGTATTCCACAGCCTTCACGCCTGTGAGCAGGAAGTTCAGGTAGTCGGGAATCATCAGGAACGCATCGGCTGCCTCCAGCTGCTCGGGGTGCTCGCGCTGCAGGGCCAGGAACTGATAGATGGTGTTGAAAGGCTGCCTTTGCAGACCGCAGCGGCGGTAATGCTCCTCGGGCGCCATGATGGCGTCGGCCACCTCGTACATGCCGTTGGTGCGCGCATCGCGATAGGCTACCGCGTCGCCCACCAGGTTGTCGCCGGCATCCAGCAGCACGAAGTCGACGCCCCAGGTGTCGATGCCCACCGATTTGGGCGCGAAACCCTCCTCCTTACAGCGGGCGAGCCCGCGCACGAGCTCGCTAGAGAGCAGTTCCACATCCCAGCAGTCGTGGCCGTTGCGACGCACCTGGCGGTTGTCGAACCGATGCACCTCTTCCAAACGGATAAGACCATCCTCCACGTAGCCCACCACTACGCGCCCCGATGAAGCTCCGATGTCCACCGCCGCATAGCAGTCGGTACGCGCCTCTTGCGCTTGCTGCGCCATGCCTCATTCCTATCTATGATGATGTTCCTTACCTTTTACCAGGGGAAACATCTACTCGGAAACAATGCGCGGCACAGTGTACCAGTTGCAGACATTCCCCAGGGGCGCACGACGAAAGAGGTGCGCGCCTGTAACAAATCAACAACAATGATTCCATAGGTGAGGAATAGCACCCTGCGATGGTCGCAAACGCGACGATATGTAAGCCGGCGGCCACAAATACAGAGATGTCTACGAACTTTTCACCATGTCTGGTTATTTCTGGTCAGAAAAACTACGATGTATAAGAATCGGAGGGCACTCTAGGGCGATTGCGAACGAAGCTGCCATATGCTGGCCGACGTTTCGCCTGGTCGGGACATCCGACACCAGGGTAATCGCCACAAACAAGCGGTCAGAGCCATATAAATCCCCGGTTTCTGGCCAATTCCCCCGCCTTGAGGTTGAAACCCCTTATACATCCCGCCTTTTGTGACCACCAAAGTTGCTGCAACGCTCCTTTTGGCTGTTCAGCCTCCTGAAGGAGCCGATGCGTCACCACTTCTCGCCCTCAACCCACAAAAAAAAAAGCCCGCTCCAAAGAGCGGGCTTTCTGCAGGCTGCATCTCGCTGCGGCTTAGCGCTTGGAGAACTGCGGGCGCTTGCGGGCCTTCTTCAGACCGTACTTCTTGCGCTCCACCATACGGGCGTCGCGGGTCAGGAAGCCGGCCTTCTTCAGCTCGGCGCGGTAGTCGCCAGCCTCCAGCAGCGCGCGGGAGATGCCGTGACGCAGGGCGCCGGCCTGGCCGGACACGCCACCGCCGTCGATGCGGGCCTTCACGTCGAAGTGGCCGGCAGTGTCGGTCACCTTGAAGGGAGTCATCGCGTAGTTGAACAGCGCCTCACGACCGAAGTACTCCTGGCCGTCGCGGCCGTTGATGGTCACCTTGCCGGTGCCGGGAACGAGACGGACGCGCGCCACCGCGTTCTTGCGGCGGCCGGTGCCGTAGTACAAAGCCTCATCTGCCATGATTAACCCTCCAACTCAATCTTGCGGGGCTTCTGAGCCGCATGGGGATGCTCAGAGCCAACGTACACCTTCAGCTTCTTGCCCATCGCGCGGCCCAGCGTGTTCTTCGGCAACATGCCCTTCACGGCATGCTCGATCACGCGCTCGGGGTGCTTGGCCATGGCCTCGGTGAACGTCTCCTGCTTGAGCCCACCCGGGAACCCGCTGTGACGGTAGTAGGTCTTGGTGGCAGCCTTGGTACCGGTGACCTTGATCTTGTCAGCATTGATGATGATGACAAAGTCGCCCGTGTCCACGTGGGGCGTGTACTGCGGCTTGTGCTTGCCCTTCAGAATCTGAGCGGCACGGGTCGCCACACGGCCGAGAACCTGGTCCTCGGCGTCGATGATGACCCACTCGCGCTCAACCTCACCGGGCTTTGCATGATACGTCTTCACTGTTTCCTCCATTAACTTGCAGGTTCTGTCCGACGGGTGAAGCCTCCGCTTCTCCCGAGCCGCGCAGCGTGCAGCCGCGCTGCCTGGAAGCGCGGAACCGTCTTCCAGAGGTGTTTGTTTTCAAAAGTGCACGACCCTCGGACGCCGGTTTCCTACGCCAGCACGCGGTGCCTTGGGCCTGGACAACCCGCGGCGGATGCGTTTCCTCAAGCCAATGCGTTTACGGGGCTTTTGAAAGCGAACTTTTGCATTTTCACCCGCACGCGCGTATATGTCAACGGAATTACTCGCCGAATACCCACAATCGTCAAAACTTTCCCGATGAGAGGCTCCTTGCCTCGATGACCTGAAACGTGTTGGCCCGGTGTATTCACCGTTCGGCAACGGCCGTTTCTTACATGACTATCTAACTAGTCAGATAGTCATGTATGGTTTAAAATGTGGACAGGAATTTGCTCGGAAAGGAACTTCCATGTCAGCAAGCATTGCTTTAGCAGAGGCGAAAGCACATCTCTCTTCTGTCATTCGGCGCGTCGACGAGACGGGGGCCGAGTTCGTCGTGACCGTAAGGAACCGGCCTTGCGCCATGATTGTCCCCGTTCCAAAGCCCGCGCCCCGGAAGCTCAAGGCCGCCGGCGCGCTTGCGGGAAAGCGCCCGACGGCATCGCGCGAGACGGAGAAAGCGGCCTATCGGGAAGCGCTGGAGGCGAAGTATGTCGATCTTCCTTGATACGAATTGCCTGCTTCGCTACCTGCTTGCCGATGTCGAAGAACAATTCGAGACCGTGCGGCAGCATGTGGAAGAAGGCGCTTGCACCTCGCCTGAGTTTTTGGCCGAATGCGTTTACGTGCTGGGTGGATCGGTTTACGGTTTCGACAGAGTCGATGTGTCCAACACCGTGACAGCGCTTCTCGACGACATCGCCTGCGAGCACGAGCAAGCCATGCGCTACGCGCTTGAGCTTTACCGAGACAATTCCCTCGATTTCGCCGATTGCATCCTAGCGGCCCGCTCCGTCATAGAGGGCACGCCCGTGCTCACCTTCGACAAAAAGCTTAACCGCTTAATCGAGAAGCTTACCTAGTATTTGGCGTGCAGTCAGCCTACATGACAGATTTCCCTTCGAGATTATTGCTAAGCCAGAAAGGAAGGCATTATGCGAGCCGTTGTTCAATGTGTAAGTAGAGCCAGTGTGAGCGTCGATGATGCTGTTGTGGGGCAGATCGGGCGCGGGTACCTGATTCTTTTGGGCGTGGGACACGGCGATGGCGAGGCGCAGGCGGAGCGGCTGTGGGAGAAGATTCGCAAGATGCGCGTGTTCGACGACGAGAACGGCAAAACCAACCTGAGCCTGGCCGACGTGGAGGGCGAGGTGCTGGTGGTCAGCCAGTTCACCCTGTTCGCCAACTGCAAGAAGGGTAACCGCCCCTCGTTCACCGATGCTGCCGCGCCTGCCGAGGCAAAGCGGCTCTACGAGTACTTCGTCTCCCTCGCGCGGCGCGATGTGCCGCAGGTGGGCACGGGTATCTTCGGCGCCATGATGGACGTGGAGCTGGTAAACCGCGGCCCCTTCACCCTCTGCCTGGACACCGACAACCTCTGAGGGCTCACACCCGCCAGAGGAGGAGGTTGAGCACCGCGATAACCGCAACGCCGAGAGCTGCAACACGGCGCCCAGCCTTCACCTCACAGGCAAAGAGCGCAGCCATATAGCCGTAGAAGACCACATTTACCGTCGCATTTCCCACCGCGCGAGGCAGACCCCAGAAATACATCGCGATCATGCAGAGTACAATGATCACGGTCGCAGCAGCCGCGATGACAATCCATGGGTTTCTCGCACTCCAGAACTCATTGGTATTCTCGCGTTCGATCCACCGCAGAAGACCTCTCCGCTCCGATTTCCTCTCGTTCATGGCCAACCACCTTCCCTTATCGAGCACCCTCGGAATGGGCTTCTTATCGTCGATTGTGTCCCTTGGCGACTTCAGCCCCTCGCCGGCGGACCATTCGTGGGTGCGCCGTTGCCGTGGGAAATGTTACCTTCGACTAACGTTTGCACGGCCAGCGCCATTTTGCGCACCGGGGTTGGCGCACAATAGGCGGCGCTGTGTGAAACCCTGGGGTGTAAGGAAACCTGCAGATTATGGAAGCTCTATCGCCGTTCGCGTTCATTACGTTGGTCACGCTCATCTCCGGTGCCGGCGGCACGGGACTCGGTGGCCTTATCGGCGCGCTGTTCAAGAGCGAGAGTAACCGCACCATCAGCCTGCTTCTGGCGTTCGCCGGCGGCGTCATGACCGCCATGGTGTGCTTCGACCTGCTCGCTGAGGCCGAAGAAGCCGCCAACCAAGTGTACGAGCACGGCGTGCTGCTGGTCATCCTCGCCGTGGCCCTGGGCGTTGCCGTGGTGTACCTGCTGAACCACCTTATCGACCGCAAGACGCGGAAGGAGGTGTCGCACACCGCCGACGCGGCGCACCCCGACACCCACGACGACATCGACGAGCTGGTGCACGCCGACCACCTGAACATGCACAAGCGTCACAACGATTCCAAGCTGTCGCTGTTCGTGGCTGGCGTCGTCATGGCCTGCGCCATCGCCCTGCACAACATTCCCGAGGGCATGACCATCGGCGCGAGCTTCGCCGTGTCCGACAACCTCATGTGGGGTACCGGCATGATCATGGCCGTGCTCATCGGCCTGCATAACATTCCCGAGGGCATGGCCGTGGCCGTGCCGCTCATCTCCGGCGGCACCGGGCGCGCGCGTGCCACGCTCATCACGGCGGCCTGCGGCCTGCCAACGCTACTCGGCGCGTGGCTCGGCTTCTGGCTCGGCGATATCGGACCTTTGGGCCTCACCCTGTCGCTCGGCTTCGCCTCGGGCGCCATGCTGTACGTGGTGTTCGGAGAGATCATGCCTGAGAGCTACCTCATCTACCGCAGCAAGCTGCCCGCCTTCGCCGTCATGGTCGGTCTGGCCTTGGGCATGTTCATGATCTTCTTCTAAAGAACGGCTCGCTAGCCCCCCTTTAACATGGGCAGTCCGAACAGGATCAGCGCGATCGCGCTCTCGGAGCAAGCGCCTTGACGGGGTACGCCCTACCAGTAGAGCTTCTCGTAGATGAGACGGTGGGTCTCGTGGCCGTGCCAATCGCGTAGGGCGATGGTGCCGGCGACGGTCCATCCCTCGCGGGCGAGCAGGTCGCGCATGGGGCCGTTGGCCTCGTACACGTCGCAGCACAGGTTGTGGCAGCCGGCATCGCGAGCGATGCGCTGGGCGGTTCCCAAAATGTAGGCACCCACGCCGCACCGACGCGCCGACGGATCCACGTTCACCCAGTGCAGCGCGCCGTAGTTGCCGTCACCCTCGGTGATCCAGGTGAGGCCGCGGCCTTCCTCGTAGGCTTCGTCGCCTTCCACATCCACATCGAACATGCCGATGATGCGGCTTTCGGCTGAAGGTTCGAGGGCGGGGGTATCCGAGCCCTGCGCCGGTACGGCTCCGTCAGCCGCAGTTTGCGGCGCCGCCGTCTCGTCCGCTTCGGGCGCATCCGCGGCCGTCGCCCCCGCGTCCACGCCAATCCACGAGGGATTGCTCACCACCACGTACACGCTGCCGGCATCCACCGCACGCAAAAGGCGGCGCGACGAGGGGAACCGCTTCGTGCCCTCCTTCACGCCTAGCTTCGCCATGGTATGCCGCCCGTCGGCCAGAAGCGCCTGCAGGCGGGGCATGTCATCGCGCGTAGCCACTCGGGCCGCGTAGTAGCCAAGCTCGCTGGCCCGGCCCTGGAACACGGGCACGTTGCCACGCGCGCCGTCGTAGTGGCTGGGCGCAGCGCCTTTGCCGCCTTCCGCAGCCTGATCGGCATCTCCTTCCCCGCCCCGATCGGTGACGAGGAACACCATCACCACGATCATGGCGCAGCCGAGCACGTCCATCGGTGTGACGGTGGTACCGAGCCAGAGAGCCGAGATGATGGTGGCCGACACCGGCTCCACGCAGCCGACGAGACCGGCGCGCACGGGACCCGCATCGGCGATGCCCTGCAGGTAGAACAGGTAGGCCGCAAACGTGCCCACCAGCACCATGAGCGCCATGACCCCCACCACCGCAGGCGTCACCGTCACACCCATGGTCCACGGCTGCACGCCGACCATGGACACGGTGCCGCCCATGGCCATGGCCAGGCCCGTCACGATGAAGCTGCCCCATTTCGCCAGGGGCTTGCCCGGCATCAACGTGTAGAAGGCCAGCGCCACGGCCGACACGAGCCCCCAGCCGAGTCCCGCCGGCGCGATGGCCAGCCGCGACAGATCACCCTGGGTGGCGATAAGCACCGTGCCGCCGATGGCGAGCACGAGCCCCGCGGCCTCACGCGGACGCGGCAGACGACGGGTGCGCAGGCACACGTAGCCCATGATGAGCACGAGTCCCGTGCGCTCGAGCACGGTGCCCGTGCCGGCGTTGGTGTAGGCGATGGCCGAGAGATAGCTGACCTGGGTGAGCAGCACGCCCAAAATGGCGAAGCCTGCGATGTAGGCGAGACTGCGCCCGTCACGCAGGGCGGCAAGAAGATTGCGTGGCTCGCGCACCAGGCAGATCGTCAGGAAGATGAGGGCCGCCACCGTGAGGCGCACCGCGGTGATCCACAGCACCGGCACGCCCAGCTCGGCCGTGAGCATTTGGGCGCAGTTGCCCGAGAAGCCCCAGCAGATGCCGCCGAGCGCCGCGAACACAATGCCGCGCACCACGTGGTTCTTCCCGGGACTGACAGGCGGCACCTCGTTCAGCGCCCGATCGTTCGCCCCCTTGACGTCCTTCGCCGCGTTGCTATCCGTGTTCTCGCCCATAATCCCTCTCCTGCCGCCACGCCTCGTTCGTTAGGCGTGATTTTGACAGGTTGCACAATTTCCGTAAAGAGGCGGCGAAACACCGAAGACGGGCGATACGGCGGAAAGACCGCCGAGCAGCCCGAGGCGAGTTGGGGGTCTTAAGCCCAAGGGTCTTCCTGGAAAAGGGGCTCGCACGGAGCAGGGCGATCGGAATAGGGGTCGTAGCCGTCGTCGTCCTCGTTCGCCGCGCGCAGGAAGGGATCGGGCGCGGCACCGGCGGTCGCCGCGATGTCGGCTGCGCCCTCGGCACCGATGCCGCCAGCCACGCCCCTGGGCGCACCGCCGGCCACGCCCCTGGGCGCACCGCCGGCCACGCCCCTGGGCGCACCGCCGGCCACGACCCCTGCACCAGCGGCGCAGGCCTTCGCCTTCGCGGCCGCCACCTGGCTCGGCAGCGGCTTCACCACAATGCGCGCATGTGGGTCGCGCGTCGGATCGATGGCCACGACCCCTCCTTTTCCTCGCTCGAGCTTTCGACTCCTACTCCCCCACACGCTCGCCGGCGCGGCTGATGTCGTAGGGAGTCGTCTGGTACACATAGTAGTTCAGCCAGTTGGTGTACAGCAACTGCGCATGCGAGAACCACGTGGAAACCGGCTCGCACGTCGGATCGTCGTCCGGGTAATAGTGGGCCGGCAACGCCATGGCCATGCCGCGCGCCACGTCGCGCTCGTACTCGGCCGCAAGCGTCTCGCGGTCGTACTCGGGGTGACCGAACACGAAGAAGTTCTGCGAGTCGGTGGACTTCGCCACGTACACGCCGGCCTCGTCGGACACGGCGATCAGCTCCAGGTCGGGATGGGCCTCGATGTCGGCGGCCCGCACCTCGGTGAAGCGCGAGTGCGGCGCCCAGAACTCGTCGTCGAACCCGCGCACGAGCGGCGAGGTGCGCTTGGCCAGCGTGTGCGGAAACACGCCGAACATCTTCTCGGACAGCGCGTGCTTCGGCACCCCGTAATGGTAGTAGATACCGGCCTGGGCGCCCCAGCAGATGTGGAACGTGGAATGCACGTGGGTCTTCGACCATTCCATAATCTCGCAGAGCTCGGGCCAGTAGTCCACCTCCTCGAAGTCGAGCTTCTCCACCGGCGCCCCGGTGATGATAAGGCCGTCGAAGTGCCGGTCACGCACGTCGTCGAAGGTGGTGTAGAAGGCCTCCAGGTGCTCGGCGGCCGTGTTCTTCGCATCGTGGCTCACCGTCTGCAGAAGCTCCACCTCCACCTGGATGGGCGTGTTGGAAAGCTTGCGCAGAATCTGCGTCTCAGTGGTGATCTTGGTGGGCATGAGGTTCAGCAGCAGCACCCGCAGCGGACGAATGTCCTGGTGCATGGCGCGATGCTCCGTCATGACGAAGATGTTCTCGCTCTCAAGCGCCGCGGTGGCGGGCAGGGCATCGGGAATGCGAATGGGCATGGATTGTTCCTTTCAGCGACGCCGCAGCTACTCGACGGCGGCCAGGGCCTGGTCGATGTCGGCGATGAGGTCGGCGGCGTCCTCGATGCCGCAAGACAAGCGGATGAGGTCGGGCGTGATACCTGCGGCCTCAAGCTCGGCATCGTTCATCTGGCGGTGCGTCGCGTTGGCCGGATGCAGCACGCAGGTGCGCGCGTCGGCCACATGGGTGGCAATCTGGGCCAGGCGCAGGTTCGCCATGAACGTCTCGGCCGCAGCTCGGCCGCCGGCCACGCCGAAGCTCACCACGCCGCACGACCCCTCGGGCAGGTACTTCGCCGCCAACGCCTCTTCCGCATCACCCGCGAGCGAGGGATGGCGCACCCAGGCCACCTTCGGGTGGGCCGCCAAATGTTCGGCCACAGCACGCCCGTTGGCCGCATGGCGCGCCATGCGCAGATGCAGGCTCTCCAGGCCCAGGTTGATGAGGAAGGCGTTCTGCGGCGACTGGGCGCATCCCAAATCGCGCATGAGCTGGGCCGTCGCCTTGGTGATGTAGGCGCCTTCCAAGCCGAAGCGCTCGGTGTACACCACGCCATGGTAGCTCTCGTCGGGCTCGGTGAGGCCCGGGAACTTGTCGGCGCGGGCCGTCCAGTCGAAGCGGCCGGAATCCACGATGACGCCGCCCACGGAAGCACCGTGGCCGTCCATGTACTTGGTGGTGGAGTGGGTCACGATATCGGCGCCCCACTCGATGGGCCGGCACAGCACCGGCGTGGGGAAGGTGTTATCCACGATGAGCGGCACGCCGTGGGCATGGGCCGCCGCGGCGAAGCGCTCGATATCGAGCACCGCAAGGGCCGGGTTCGCGATGGTCTCGCCGAAGACGCACTTCGTGTTCGGGCGGAAGGCCGCCGCCAGTTCCTCGTCGGTGCAGTGCGGGTCCACGAAGGTGCATTCCAGCCCCATGCGGCGCATGGTGTGGGCGAGCAGGTTGTAGGTGCCGCCGTAGATGGCCGACGACGCCACCACATGATCGCCCGCGCCGGCGATGTTGAACACCGCGAAGAAGTTCGCCGCCTGGCCCGACGAGGTGAGCATGGCCGCCGTGCCGCCCTCCAGCTCAGCGATCTTCGCGGCCACCGCGTCGCAGGTGGGGTTCGCCAGGCGCGTGTAGAAGTAGCCAGCCTCCTCCAGATCGAACAGGCGGCCCATGTGCTCGCTCGTGTCATACTTCCATGTGGTGTTCTGATAGATGGGCACCTGGCGGGGCTCGCCGTCGCCGGGACGCCAGCCGCCTTGCACGCAGGTGGTTCCAATGCGCTCGGTCATGAGGGGCTCCTTTGCTGTTCTCAACCTCGTTTCATGGTCTGCCCATTATAGGAACCCGCGCGCCCTGCCAAGCCCTCGCATCGGCCACGCGCCATAGGAACTTCCGCCCCACCGCCATCGCCGCGCGCGAAACCCCAGGCAGGTTCAGCAATCCAGCGCTCGTGTGCTGCGCGTTGCGCGCACCGTGCACGTTTCGACCCTCTTTTATGCCGGAAATTTGCGTTTATGATGCAGCCAGGAGGTTGCAAGAGCGGCAATTGGACACTTATCGGCATCACAACCGCAAATTTGGGTCGTTTTTCTCTTTCAAAGCCGCCCAAAAGAGCCCGGGATGCATCACAAGCGCCATTTTGCGTCACTTCGCCACCGCCGCCAAGCACTCTTGCGTCACTTCGCCGCCGCTATCAAACGCGGAAGCCCCGCAGCCCTACTTCCCGCGCACCGCGTCGGCAGGATGAATTGTCATACTTTGGAAGCGGTCGGCCATGTACGTGTCGCCGAACTCGTGGTCGTAGAACTGCTGAATGGGCGTGTCCACTTTATCGCCCGACAGGCGCATGTACCAGCAATCGAGCGATTGCAGCGTCATCACTGCGTCCACCAGCATGAAGCAGGCCGCCACAGTGGTCAGCACATAACGCCAGTTCCACGGAATGAAGTTCACAAGCCGCAGCATGAAGGGCAGAAGCAGCTTGATCCACACCACGCCGAGCAAGCCCCAGCAAGCCATGAAGGGCAGGCAGGTGCGGCCGCCGAACAGCGAGCCGGGCATGTTGGAGTAATCCCAGGCCACCGCGCCGAACGCGTACTGCATGAACAGACTCGTAAGCGCTTCGAAGCCACCGCCGATAACCGCCGCCACCAAAAAGATGATAAGCCAGTTGCTCTTGTGGAAGCGGTTCAGGAACAGCGTCATCAGCACCGCGCCGCAGCCGTAGATGGGCGAGAACGGCCCGAACAGCAGCCCCGCACGGTCTTGCCACTGGCCCGGCACCACGAACAGGAAGTGGACGATCTCCTCCATGAACAGGCCGAGAATGCTGGCCACCACGAAGATCCAGAACAAGTTGAAGAAGTTCAGCGCGATGTAGCCCTTGCCCGACGGGTCGCGGCCCAGCGTGCCGGCCTCGCCTTCCTGGTGCTCCTCGGCCTCGCGGGCCTTGCGGCGGGCGCGGCGCTCTTCCAGCAGCGTGGGGTCCAGATAGCTTTGCAGCGCAATAGTGACCACCAGCGCCACCAGGTAGAACACCAAGTCGATGCTGATGCCTGACAGCATAATGGAGCACAGGCCGCCGGCAATGATGAGCACGTACAGCACGTAGGACAGAAGCGCCGCCCAGCGCCGCTGGTTGCGGATAAGCCGCACCCCAAACACGATGAGGGCCACGGCCAGCGCCACCAGCACCGCCAGATGCACGAACGTGACCACGATGGTGGACGTGCCCTCGCCGCCCATGGCGCCCGATCCGACCAATTGCGCCGTGCGGTAGATGACCTTCGCAATGCCCGGCAGCGAGGCACCTGCCCCCACGATAAGCAGCACGCCGAACACGCGCAGCACCACCGGCAGCCGCTTCTTGTCGGCGGAACTGGTGAACTCGGCGGCGATGGTGGCCGTCGTCTCATCGAAGGCGGCCTTCTTCTCGGCCACAGCCTGCTTCGCATCGGCGACGATCTCGCTCGGATGCTCCACGGCGTGCACCGCTTCCCGCGCCTCGTCGGCCGCATGGGCAAGTTTGGCCTCGGCCGCGGCGGCCAGCTGTTCGGGATGGCGCACCTCTTCTATGACCTCGTGCAGCTTCTCCTTGTCACGAGCCACATCGGCAGTCAACTGCTCCTTGTCGTTGTGCAGCTGATCGTGCCACTCCTGGCGCGTCTCGGCAACATCGGCCCGCACGTATTCGCCGGCCTTTTCCAACTCGGAGGCCACTTCGCGCTCGATATCCTGCGCGCGCTTGCCATCGCCCATGGCCGTCTCCCTTCTCATCCGATGCCGATTCCAGCATCAGTATAGAAAGAAGCCCACGCAACCATGACCGCTGCGCCCAACATACGCCAACCCGATAATCCCCCGTTATGCATCGGTTGACAGCGCCGCCAGCGGGCACCGCCCGGCACACGCTATTGCCAGCAGAAAGCCATCAGGGCAATGGACAGAATCACTACGACCATGCCCGCGACAGCCATGATGTCGCTCAACCGGTTCACGAAAGCCTCCTCGCTCCGAACACGTCCTCGTAAACTAAGACGCTCCAGCGAAACCTTTTGTGACGTACAACCGCTGAACCCCACAAGAGCCCCACAGTCGGCAATCCCACGTAACGACAAGCTCTCGCTGTCATTTGACTGAAAAGGAAAAGAAGGGAAAAATAGGAAAGAAAGGAAACGGCATGGGCACGCGCGACACCATCTTCGCCCCCTCCTTCGGAAATCGCCCCTCGATGCTCGTCGGCCGAGACGGGCTCATCGACCGAATCGTCGAAGGTCTTAGCTCAGCGCCGGGCAGCCGCGACCGCGCCGTTCTCCTGCTCGGCCAGCGAGGAAGCGGAAAGACCGTTCTTCTCTGGGAATTGGCCGATCGCATGCGGAAGGCGGGGTTCGTCGTCGCCAACCCCACCATCGTCTCCGAAGACCTGCTACCTCGCATCGTAGAAAAGCTCGCCGATGACGCCGACTTCTCTCCCAAGCGACGCGCAAGCGGAGGAAGCGTGGGTGCCCTCGGCTTTTCCGCCGGCCTTCAATTCCAGCAGGCACCCGAAAGCGGCAAAAGCCGGCAGCAACAACTCACCGAACTATGCCGCGAGCTGACTGACAAGGGCAAGGGTGTGCTCTTCCTTATCGACGAGCTACAAGCCAACTCTCTGGAGCTCAAGCAGCTCGTCATTACCTATCAAGAACTCGTCGGCGAAGGCCTGAACGTCGCCCTGGTCATGGCGGGATTACCAGGCGCCGTGTCGGCTACGCTCAACGACAAGGTCCTCACGTTCCTGAACCGCGCCCCCAAGATAGCCCTCAGCCCCCTCGAATTCGGTGACGTGGATGCTTTTTACCGGCAATCGTTCGATCAACTTGGCCTCAATATTGCATCCGATCTGCGCCGCCATGCGGCCGGCTTCACGGCCGGTTCGCCCTATATGCTTCAGCTGGTAGGCCACAACGTCGTGCGCTACGCCCTACCTGACGGCGAGGTGGACGAATCCTGCCTTGCTGACGCCCTCGCCACCTCTCAGATCGATTTCGAGAACGACATTTGTCGCACTACCTTGGCCGCGCTCTCCGAAAAGGACATCGAGTTCCTGAGCGCCCTCGCGCAAGATGGGGAAGAGGCGTCCATGGCCGATATCGCCGAGCGTATGCTGGTAACGCCCGACTACGCTCAAAAATATCGGAAGCGCCTCATCGATAGCGGCATCATCGAGGCAGCCGGCCGCGGACGCGTGCGCATGGCGGTGCCCTATCTGGCTAACCATTTGCGCAAGGAGCTTGACTGCTCGCCCTGCGCCCAGGTCAGCCCTACCCTCCGTAGGGAATGACGTTGGTGAAGGGGTAGGCGCCATCGGTGGCGATGACGAGGTAGTTGTCGGCGCCGCCGAATTCCTCATCGGAGGCGTCGATGACGTACACGTTGGCAAAGTGCTCGCGCAAGCGTTCCACCTGGGCGAATAGCTGGTACATGGCGTTGCCGGTGAACTCCACCACACAGTTGGCCATCAGCAGGCCGTCTGGTACAAGGCACGCACGCGCCGCGGTGATGCCTTCGTCGCTCGCGAAGAAGGGGGCCGCATCACGGCCCACGAACGCATCGTTGATGATGGCATCGTAGCGATCGGGGGCGCCAGGCTCATCGGAATTTGCAACTTCCGCGGGCGTGTCGGGAGCCCCAGCGTTGCCCGCGAGCGTCGTCGCTGTGGGAGCCCCTTCGACCGCCCCAAGCAGAAACACCTCGCCATCTTCCACGAAAATACGCAGGTCGCCAGCACGCCCTTCGGCTGCCAGCTGAGCCTCCAGCCGATCAAGGAAGAAGTGCTCACGTGCCAGCTCCACCATAGCTGGGTCAATTTCCACGACATCGAGCTTGATGCCCGGGTGGTTCACGAGCAGCTGCTTGGGATAGGCGAACCCCGCGCCGCCAATCATGAGCACGCGCCCGACAGTCAGCGAGTTGGCCTCAAACATATGGTCAAAGGCCCGCAAGTACGCAAAGGGGCAACGCGCCCAGCGCTCGTCGGTATAGGTGGCCGACTGCAGCACGCCGCCCACGTTCAGCACGCGCACGAGCGAGCCGTCTGCCGCCGGCATCGCATACACCGCCGCCTCGCCGAACCGCGCGGAAAAGGTCTGCCGGCCCCCGCGACCGCACAGCTTATTAAGCCAATCGAGCAGCGCCCTCACCCCTTCGCCTTTCCAATCGCGCGCATCTCCCCCTCCTACGATGCCTTGCAGGCGTACTCCAGGATGCGCCGCGCGGTGCCCTGGCTCACCTTGGTGTTGTCTCCCTTGCTGAGGAATGCGTAGATGTTTCCCTTGTTCAAGCCCAAATCTTTGCACAGGCGGTACACCGTTACGTCGCGGCCCTTCATGGCCTGTAGCGTCTGCTCCCGTATGCCGGCGATGATGAGCCGGTCTCCCGCGATGGCGTAGCGCCGCGCTATGTAGGCGTTCCACACCGCGCGGTACCGGGGAGGCGCCTCAGGCGATTGCAGAAAGAACGACACTTCTTCCGGATCGTCCAAAAGCTCGGCCATCTGGGCGTAGCTGCGCTCCATCCACGTTCCCTCGCTGATGGAGGCCAGGTAGCGAGCCTTGTCCTGCACTGCGGCGAACACCATGAGAGCCTCGGCGGCGGCCGGCATGGTGGTGGCGACGGAATCCCGCAGTTTCCGCAGGTTATCCGTCTTTAAGCCGGTGAGTTCGCGGCAGTACAAACGCAAGAACCCCTTGAACGTCAAGTTCACGCTCAACTCCTCTCTTGTTAGTATTATCCGTGACCGATAATACTAACATAAGTTGCTTGATCATCGTTGACTTTTTTCGACTATCGGCAAGAAAAAGGCCCCGCCGTTCGATGGAACAGCGGGGCCTTAAAAGAGGTTGGCAGGACGCATCACCAGGCGAAATGCCTGACAGAGCAGCCGCTTCTACAGCGCAGCAGCTCCGATGCAGCCGGCCATGGCGGCAATGGCAAGGGCAAACAGAGCAGTGCCGGCAACGATGGTTATCATGGCGATCTCCTTTCCCAAACGGGATAATTTCGATGAGACCACTATGGCAGCCCCAACTTACCGCCCCGTTGCGTGCCCCTTACAGTTTTGTCGTTTTGAGTCGGGGCGCCCCAGCGCCCCTTGCCGGGAACGCCCGCTACCAGCCAGCGGATACCACGCCGCGCTCGGCAGCCAGGTCGCTCACCGCCCGTATCTGGCGTGCTGTCTGCTTCTGCACGGCCGCGATAAAACGCTCGTCGATCTCCGGGTTCTCGCCTAGCACTTCGGCAATCTCATCCAGGAAACCTTCGAGCGCACTCGGGTCGTACCAGCTGATATCGTCCACAAGGGCGAGCTGCTGCGACGGATACTCGCGAAACGGATGGCTCTCCCAAACGTAGGGACGCGCTTCCAGTTCCGCCGTTGTGGCCCGGCTGTAGAATCCGCATCCGTGGTCGAACAGAGGCGCCACCCGGTAACCGTCGAGCGTTTCCGCATTCCGCAGAAGCCCGAAGTTATGGGTATGGCGATCGAAGTTAGCCATAAGGTGGTCGACGACGATCATCTTATCAATAAGCTGCCGGGCATTTTCCACGCCTAAGTCCTCCAGCGCCCGCAGATAACCTGCATGCAGGTCGCGGCCCTCGGTAATGGCGAAGGCGGTCAGCACGTCATGGGCGGGAATGAGCTCGGTGTCGGACCCCGCCATGTTTGCGCACGACGAATAAGCGCGTCCGTGACGCTCGATAACGGTGTAAGGAACGAACTCGTCCAGATCCAACAGGCGCTCGAGCAGGCGCGTCGCCAATCTCTCGTTGTAGGGCTCACGGTTCTCGTTGCCCGTACCTCCTTTGATGAGGTAGTCGACGCCGCGGCGGCGCACCCATGTCTTGCTAAGCATACCGTTGGTGGCCGTGTCAGGCGAATGGGTGATAGCTGGTCCGCGCCCCGGCAGCTCCGAGCGATCGGCGGACGCAACCCTGGCCGCCTTCGGCGATTCCCCGACCAGCATGAGGTCGCCGAACGCCTCCTCGTAACCATTATCGAAATAGTTCACATCGGCCCACTGCGCTGGAGCGCCTTCGGGCCTGAACCAATACGGGTCGGACAAGCTGAGGCCCCACGACGCGAACATCAGCGCCGAAGGCGTGCGCACCATCAGATCGCGCAAGGCCACGGGCAGATTCGGACGCATACCCGGAATGGCGCGGCTGCGCAGCCATTCCGCAAAGTCGTAGCGATTGGGGGTTTTGTCGAGCCGTCCAATGCCAAGCGGCTTCCAGGCAATGCCGTCCAGCGGCTTCAGGTCGGCCACCGCGCCACTTCGGAAATCGTAGGTGAAGCCGATCACCTCGTGATCACGGCACATGAGCGTGTAACGCGCGCGATGCGCCACCTCTCCCGAGCGATCAGACGGGCGGCCACGCAGACGCTCCGACGCTGCCCGTTGACGCACCGAATTCTCGTCAACGGCCCACGAGCGGCCCAACCGCTCCGCCCTCAGCGCACCCGCTTCTATGAGGGCATTCACACGTCGCGCGCTCACCCCGAGTATTTCCGCCGCCTCTTTCGTCGTCAGCACAGCCCTGCTCCTTTCCCGGAGCAAAAAGTATACCGAATGAGGAATACTTTTTGAAGGAAGAACCATGCAGAAAAGTATTCCGAATAGGGAATACTTTTAGCGGCACCCGTGAATCCGCTGCACAGGTGCAAGCCTCACACCCCGCCTCATGCACTCGCATCCGATTCTCAGAGCCACGGTATCTCCTGGTCCTCGGAGTCGGCATAGTAACAGACCGAGTAAGGCATGTCGTCATTGAGGGGATCGTCGTCCTCGCGAGCCTCGACGGGAAGCCACAACTCGTGGCGAAGCACCGTGCCCCCCATCGCCTCGATGGCCTGATTCGCCCGCTCGGACAATGTATCCAGGCCCCCTGGCTTTCCGAAGAACTCCGCGGCCTCCATGGCTTCCGCCAGCCCCGGCTCTCCAGCGCAGCCGATAACCCGATCGTGATGCTCGGGATCCAGAAGAAGACGCAGCGACTTCTCTTCCCCGTTAAGACGGAAGACGATCTTGTTGTAATCGGGATCGTCGGCCACGCTATCCCACCAGACGACGTAGTTGAACTGCTGATTCGGCAGCCACACAAAAACCCCGAGAGCCAACACCGCGATGGCCGCGCCGGCCAAAACCCATTTGAGCGTTTGCACGACCCGATCGAGCCGTCGCGACTCGCTGGCAACACGCTCGTCCAGCAGCGAAGTCCTCCATGAAAGATCGGCAGCCGCCTGCGCTTTCGGCACCGACTCCCCCAGCAGCTCGGAGGCCGTCACATTAAGGGCGCGAGCCAAAGCCACGAGCGAGTCAGCATCGGGAACCGACGTGCCACGTTCCCACTTCGAGACGGTCTGGCGCACCACGGGGATGCGCTCGGCCAGCTCATCTTGACTGAGGCCGCTTTCGGTGCGCAGCTTTTTGATGTTGTCCTTCAGCATGATGCCAGCCCCTTCGAGACAGGTTCTCATGCTTTCACCGTACCAGCACGGCATCGCAGACACAAGCAACGATGCTTAACAAGAAGCCCTGAACTGGGATTCCTCCTGCCAAGATGCCCCGTGACGCAATAGGAACGGGTCGGCACTAGCCGCAACTTCTCCGCTGCGCACATCCTACGATGTTGCCGCTTAGGTGCGCGGTTATTCCGTGGCCTTCGTGAGGAAGTCGACGGCGGGGAGGTCTTCCCAGCTGCTGATGAGGAAGTCGGCGCGGGCGAGCAGGGCCTCGCGGGTACCGGAGATGTCGTTGTCGTAGATGGCACCGGTGCGCCTCTCTGCACCCTGATGAATTCATGGTGCTTCTTGATGACAGAGCATATGGCGCAACCCGTTCCCTTGCTAGAATGAGCCGCGAAACAGAAGGGTGCTCACACCGATGATTTTAGATAAAACTGACAAGTACCGAGAAGACAACCGACTGGAAGCGAAAGCAGCTCAGGGAGGCCTGCCCAAAAGCCTCTGGGAAACCATATCGGCATTTGCCAACACTGCGGGCGGTGTCATCGTGTTAGGCGCAAGAGAGCACAAAGACGGTTCGCTGGAAATCATAGGTCTGAGCAATGCGCACAGGATGCTCGACGACTTTTGGAACGCAGCCCTCAGTAAAGACAAGCTGAGCGCACGCTTTCTCCACGACGATGATGTTCGCATCGAGACCGTAGACGGCAAGGAGATCATCGTCATAGAAGTGCCCCGCGTAAGCCGCACCATGCGTCCGGTGTTCCTGAATAAGGACATTCTCGGCGAGACGTGGCGCCGAGCTTACACGGGAGACCACCGCTGTACGCGCGAGGAGGTTCAGTCCATGCTCCGCGATGCAGAGGCCACAAGCGGCGATTCGCGCATCGCAGAAGGTGCCGAGATGGGCTATCTCGACTACGACACGGTACGAAAGTACCGCACACGCTTTTCGTTTGCAAACGAGGGGCATCTGTGGAACGATGCGACCGATGACGAATTCCTGAGTTTTCTCGGCGCGATTGCCAGGGATGAGAGGGGCGATCTCAAGCCGACCTATGCCGGTCTTCTCATGTTTGGCCGGGATTGCTGGATTACACGCATACTGCCCCAATATTTCCTCGACTATCGGCAACAAACAGGCACCAGCACTCGTTGGGAAGACAGGTTTACCTCTATCACGGGCGACTGGTCGGGCAATATCTACGATTTCTATCTCCGAGTCTACAACAAGCTGAAAGCCGCCCTTAAAGTGCCGTTCAAGCTAGACGGAATCGAACGCGTAGACGACACGCCTGCGCACGAGGCACTTCGTGAAGCCATCGTAAATTGCGTGACCAATGCCAATTATCACGAGCGGCGCGGTATTGTGTGCATATGGGACGAAGATGCTCTTACCATCGCGAATCCGGGTGATTTTCGCATCCCCATAGAGAAAGCCATGCAGCCTGGAGAGTCGGACCCGAGAAACGCCACTATGCTCAAGATGTTCTCTATGATCGACGCGGGTGAACGTGCAGGAAGTGGCATATCGAGGATATTCCACGGCTGGAAAGAAGCCGGATACGCTGCTCCAGTTTACAGAGAAGAATACGGGCCCGATCGCACTATTCTGACACTACCGCTGGTCGGAGTATCTAACGGAGTATCTAACGGTTTTCGGCAGATAAAACCGGCAGATACTACGGCGCCCCTATCAGGCAAATCAATGAAAACCCAAGGCGAAATACTTGAGTATCTAACGGAAAACGGGCTCTCAAAATCGGCAGATATAGCCGATTCTCTTCAGATAAGCGTCTCGCGTACGAACGAATTGCTGAAAGATCTTATCTCTCAGGGAAAAGTTGCATCGGTCGGAAAAGCACGCGCAACTAAATACAAGCTATCAATTACTGATCGCAATATCCCAAAATAGCATTTTGGTCTTGTTGCGCGCATCCTATGGTTTTGCCGCTTAGGTGCGCGGTTATTCCGTGGCCTTCGTGAGGAAGTCGGCGGCGGGGAAGTCTTCCCAGCTGCTGATGAGGAAGTCGGCACGGGCGAGCAGGGCCTCGCGGGTACCGGAGATGTCGTTGTCGTAGATGGCACCGGTGCGATAACCCGCCGCGCGCAGGGTATCCAGCGCATAGGCGGCGTCTTCGAAACCCCAGGTGTGAGCCCGGTCGGTGCCGAGGAAGCTGCGGGCGTGGTCGTACACGGCCGGCTCGCGCTTGCTCGTGTGCAGGTCATCCACCGACACGACGGCCTTCATGTAGGGCGCGAACCCGCAGCGCTCCACGCAAGTGGCCAGCATGTCGGCCGGCGTGGACGAGGCAACGGCCATGGGCACGCCTTGCTCGTGCAGCGCCCGCACGAATTCCAGGGCGCCGGGACGTGCCTCCACTTCGTTGGCGTAGAAGGCGCGCATGCGCTCGAAGATCATATCCAACACCGCTTCGTTGCTTTCCCCCAGGCCGCACTGCTCGTGCAGGTACGCGCTGGCCTCGGGCAGCGACATGGTGGTAATGGCGTCGGCATCGGCCTGCGTCAGTGCGATGCCCGCCTCGGCCGCCAGCGTGCGATCCACATCATGCCACGCGCCCATGGAATCCACGAGCGTCCCGTCGCAATCGAAGATAACACCGATGCTCTCTGCCATAACCTGTTCCTTCCCACGAAACGGGCGGGGTGAACCCCGCCCCTACGATGCACGGCTTGGGAGGGTGAACCCCGCCCCTACGATGCACGGCTTGGGGGTGAACCCCGCTCCTGCGATGCACGGCTTGGGGGGGGTGAACCCCGCTCCTGTGATGTACGAATCCGCGGTTGCCGCTGCAAACCCCGTAGGGGGCGGCTTTAGTCGCCCCTCGTCAAGCAAGGCGAGCCGTCCGACAAGAACCGGCTAAGCCAGCCCTGCGGAATACCTACCGCAACACTGTCGTCGCCGAGAGGCTACTCTTCCACGCGGATGACCGAGGGGGTATCCAGCACCACGTTGTCCAGCGCGAGGGCCTCTTCCAGGGCCTCGCGGATGTCGCGCTCGCGGCAGCGGTGGGTGACCACCACCTGGTCCACACGCTCGGCGCCCGAACGGCCGCGCTGCACGATGGACTTCACCGAGATGTTGTGGCGCGCGAACACACCGGCCATGGTCTCCAGAACGCCAGGACGGTCGGTCACCGAGAAGCGCAGGTAGTAGCGCATGGCCAGCTCGTCCATGGGCAGGATGGGCAGCTCGTCGGTACAGGTACAGCCCACGATGGGAGCCACGCCCTGCTGAATGTGGCGGGCCACCTCCAACACGTCGCCCATCACGGCACTGGCCGCAGCACCGGCGCCGGCACCCTCGCCGAAGAACATGGTCTCGCCCACGAAATCGCCCACCACGTAGATGGCGTTGAACACGCCGTTCACCGTGGCCAGCTGGTGGCTCTCGGGAATCATGGTGGGGTGCACGCGCACATCCACCCCGCCCTCGCGGCGATGCGCGATGGCCAGAAGCTTGATGACGTAGCCCATGTCGCGCGCGGCATCGATGTCCACCGGCGAGATGTTCGTGATGCCGTCGGTGTACACGTCGTCCAAGGTCACGCGCGAGTTGAAGGCGATGGAGGCCAGAATGGCGATCTTCGCGGCCGCATCGAACCCGCCCACGTCCGCCGTGGGGTCGGCCTCGGCGAAGCCCTTCGCCTGGGCCTCGGCCAGCGCGTCATCGTAGGACAGGCCGTTGTCGGCCATGCGGGTGAGCATGTAGTTGGTGGTGCCGTTCACAATGCCCATGACCGAGGTGATCTCGTTGGCGATGAGCGAGTGCTTCAACGGGTCGATGATGGGAATGCCACCGCCCACGCTGGCCTCGAAGGCCAGTTCCTTGCCGGCAGCCGCGGCAGCGTCCATGACCTCCTTGCCGTGAGTGGCCATAAGCGCCTTGTTGGCCGTGACCACGTTCTTGCCCGCAGCCAGCGCGTTCAACACGACGGTGCGCGCGATGGTGGTGCCGCCGATGAGCTCTACCACGATGTCGATCTCGGGATCGTTGATGATGTTGTTGAAGTTGTCGGTGAACAGGTGCCCCACGCCGTGGGCCTCGGCCTCGGCCGGCGAGAGCGAGCACACGCGCGCCAGCTCCAGGTCGATGCCGAAGTGGCGGCGGAAGGCGTCCCCGTGCTTCAAGATGATGTCGATGCAGCCGCCACCCACGGTGCCGGTGCCCACCAAACCGATCTTCACTGCCATATTGCGTCCTCTCCCGAGCGCGAAAGTTCTCTCTGATCGGACGATTATAAGGGCGCAGTCGCCGAATTCCATCGGCAGAGCGGGGAGAGGGCGGTTTCCCAGCCCTCTGCGCGCGGAAAGAAGCGCGAGTCCTCGCATTGGGGCGGGAGGGGCGCTCGGCGGCCTCTGATCGCCCCGCGGAAAACGCGATAGGCAGGCAATAGCTTCTACTTCAGCAGCAACGATGGCGGGAAGGTACCGAAATGCGTGCGTCATCTTCGCTATTGCCTTAATCGCGTTTGGAGCGGGATAAGCGATCAGCGGACGCCGAGCGCTCCTCCCACCCCAATGCCCAGACGACCTATTCCGCGAAGATCTCCTTCTCCACCACCAGCTCGTTCTTGATGTGGCCGACGAGCTTCTGCAGCGCGTCGATGCAGTTGGGGCGAATGTCGGCGCCGATGAGCACGTACATGAGCGAGTCGCCCACCTCGCAGCGGCCCTCGTTCAGCCAGGTGCGCACGTAGTACACGCCCGGCCAGGTGAGCGCCTCGGCCTCGGCAGCGGCCAGCCCCTCGGCGTCGTAGGAGAATTCCACGGCCACCACATCACCCAGGCCCTCCACGCCTTCGCGCACCTGCTTCTTCGGCGTGATGCGCACCACGCCGTTGTGGGTGAGGAACATGCCGCACTGGGCCGCCGCCGGATCGGCCTTGGCCTCGCGCAGCCACTGGTCAACAGAAGGTTCGGTCTTCGCCATGATGGGTCCTTTCATTGGGCGCCGCCGCAGCAGCAATTATTCACTGGCGAGAATATACCATAGAACCGTCGCTTCGCAGCCCATCCCTCGTCATTGCACACCCTTTCAACAGCCCCTCAAATTCCGAGGCTCCTCAGCAGCGCTTCTTATTAACACCGAAGAACAAAACAGGGCGCCCTTCCCCTTGCTGTTTGGTAAAACACCTGGTCATCGCCCTTCACCTTTTCGCTTTCTTATTGCCTTCTTATTATCATCCTATTAACAAAGAGGCCTACGGAGCACGCCATTAGGCCGCGGCTCCCTTCAAGCGAAACCGTGTGGGCTGAACGAGGCGCCCGAAGGTTTCGCACTTCCCCTTCCAGTGAAGCCGTTCAATTACCGGTTGGACGATTTAACGGGCCGGACATACGCAGCTAGCCAACAGGCTGGTAAGATACGGCCATTCACGAGAGAAACACTGGTGCGGAGCCCCTCGCTGCCGAGCCGCCTTCAGGCGCTCAGCGAAAAGCGCACCCAATGCCCGAGAAGAAAGGACGCGGAAATGGCCCTGCCTGCCTCCGACCTCACCAAGAAGCCCGACATGCGCACCACCATGGAGCTGGGCGCCGTGCTGCCCGAGACCGCCGAGGTGCGCGACGACCACCTGTTCATCGGCGGGGTTGACATGGTGGAGCTCGCCCAGAAGGAGGGCACCGCGCTCTACGTGTTCGACGAGGCCGATCTGCGCCACCGCATGGAGGCCTACCGCGAGTCCTTCCGCAGCCGCTACGAGAACTCCGACATCATCTACGCGTCGAAAGCGTTTCTGAACAAGGAAGTGGTGCGCATCGCCGAGGCTGAGGAGCTGTGCCTGGATGTGTCCGGCGGCGGCGAGCTGGCCTGTGCCCAGGCCGTGGGCTTTCCCATGGAGCGCGTGTTCGTGCACGGCAACAACAAGACGCCCCGCGAGCTGGAGGAGGCCATTGCCGCCGGCGTGGGGCGCATCGTGCTGGATTCCCGCATCGAGCTGGCCCGGGTGAACGAGATTGCCGGGCGCCTCGGCGTGGTGCAGGATGTGTACATGCGCATCACCCCCGGCGTGGAGGCCGACACCCACGAGTACATCCGCACCGGCTGCGAGGACTCGAAGTTCGGCTTCACCATGCGCGAGGACTTCGCCTTCAACTGCGTGGGCGACGTGCTGGCCGCCGAGAACGTGCGCCTGGCGGGTCTGCACTGTCACATCGGGTCTCAGATTTTCGCGCTGCATTCCTTCCGCGAGGCGGCGGCGGTCATGGTGGAGTTCATGGCCCGCATCCGCGAGCGCTACGATTACGTGATCGAGGAACTGGATTTGGGCGGCGGCCTCGGCATCGCGTACCTGGCCGACGACACGCCCTCGTCCATCGATGACTTCGCCGAGGTCACTTGCTCGGCGGTGCGCGACCTGTGCGGCATCCACAACCTGCCGCTGCCGCGCCTTCTGGTGGAGCCGGGCCGCAGCCTGGTGGCCAACGTCGGCGTCACCCTGTACACCGTGGGCATCCTGAAGACGCTGCCGGGCATTCGCAAGTATGTGGCCGTCGATGGCGGCATGTCCGACAACATCCGCACGGCGCTGTACCACGCCGACTACGAGCCCACCATCGCCAACAAGGCCGCGCGTCCCCGCGAGGAGATCGTCACCTTGTGCGGCAAACACTGCGAGAGCGGCGACGCCGTGGTAGTGGACATGCCCCTGCAGAAGGCCGACCTGGGCGACATCGTGTGCGTGTTCGGCACCGGCGCCTACAACATGACCATGGCCAGCAACTACAACGGCCAGCCGCGCCCGGCCGTGGTGTTCGTGCGCGACGGGGAAGCCCGCGTGGTCACGCGCCGCGAGACTTACGAGGATCTGTACCAGCGCGACCTGTAGGAAACCTGCGGAACGTTGCCGACCAGCACCGCGGAACGGTACCGACGGCGCTTGCGTGCTGCGATTGGATGGCGCACGCTCCCCACATCTTGCGCCTTTCGAGCGGGCGGCCTGCGGGTCGTCCGTTTCTTTTCAATTCCGTAGCGGCGTGTTCGCAGGTCAGTAAAGGGATTGAACGCTCGCCCGCAGCGCAGGGGGTGGCTGGTTACAGTGGAATACGTGCAATGCGAATACCGCGCCTTCTTTTGGCGCGTTCTCATGCCAAGGCCCTCTTCCGCTGACCGGGCCTTGGCAATCTATCGGCGAATAGGATCGAGGACTACTTCATGAACGCCATTTTCAAGCGGTGCAGCGTGCGCCAATTCACCGACGAAACGGTGAGCATCGATGACATCGAACGACTCATGCGCGCCGCCATGGCCGCCCCCTCGGCGGGCAACCAGCAACCTTGGGAATTCTACATCGCCCGCGACGAGACCACCCGCATGGCCCTTGCCGCCACGAGCCCCTATGCCGCGCCGGCCAAGCTGGCCTCCTGCGTCATTGCCGTGTGCACCCGCACCGAGGGCCTACGCTTCCCGCGCTGCACCCCGCTCGACATGAGTGCCGCCGTGGAGAACATCCTGCTGGAAGCGGCGAACATCGGACTGGGAGCCGTGTGGCTCGGCATCGCGCCCGAACCCGACCGCATCGCCGCCGTGGAAGTGGCCCTCGGCAGCCCCAAGGGCGTGGAACCCTTTGCGCTCGTGGCCGTGGGGCACGCCGCCAACCATCCCGAGCCCAAGGGTGCCACCCGCTACGACGAGACCCGCGTTCACTGGATTTAGGGTGCGCCAGCAACGCGGCTGGAAAGGGCGGGCTGAAGCCCGCCCCTACGGGATTGATCGGCCGCGGGGGGGGTG